>JALNYD010000162.1 GCA_023230025.1 Candidatus Cloacimonadota bacterium
GCACGGGAACACACATCGCAACCGGTGTATCATACTGAACAGGTGGTCAATGGCCATTTGGGTGAGTTCTATATCCCCCCCAGTCTGGAAGAAGGCACCTACATGCTGCGATTGCAGTATCAGAAACTTCGGGACAACCTGGTCAAATACAACTACTACCGCACCATAACCGTAGATCGCAGCAGCCCGGTGTTGAATCCAGAATCACTCAGGGGCTTCCAACGTTATGATCGGGAAAACCTCCGTTACTACATATCAGCAGTGTTCAATGAGCCGGTGATCAGTGAAATGACTTTGCTGGGAGAACACGGCTACCAGACGGTTCTCTATGGGGCTTTGCTGGATAGTCTGCAGATCTGGGCTTTACCGCCGGATCTTCCCCAAGGGATGCTATCGATCCAGATTCGGGCGACCAATACTGCCCAGCTTAGCTATCAAAGCCCCTGGTATGAAGACTTCATGAACATCGAGTATAGAAGTGTGCCGGGTTATGGCTACAGCTATCAATCCATAGGAAAGGCGCGGGTTCCGCTCAATCGTTGGGTGGATTTTGACGGCAACGGCCAGCTTGAATATGTGGCAATGGACATCCCTCTGGCTGGCTATGGACAGGTCTTTGCCTATGAACCACATGGCAATGCCCATGTGCAGACAAACTGGTTCCAGGATAACTGCTGGCCGCTGGATATCGGCAATACCTATCAAGATGGCCTGGAACTGCTCATGATCAAGAATGACAGCGCTCATCTTTGGGAAACCATTCCCGGAGAGCAATATCCCAGCAGAGATTCCCTGCTGTGGACCGAGCCCAGCATCACCGGCGGAACGATGGCGGATTATGATGGTAATGGGCGCATTGATCTGCTCCTGGTCAAGAATCTCCCGTCTGAAAGAGTTGTGCAGCTTTATAGCCGGAGCACTCAAGGCGTGATGGGAGCCAGAAACACCCTGCATAATACCTCTGAAACCGATATGCGCAACAACTTTGTGCCTACTGTCCTGGTGGAAAATCTGGATGGAGACAGCCGCAAGGATATCGTTACTGCCGACACCGATGGTGACGTGATGATCTTTGAAGTATTGAACAATGCAGATGCGCCTCAAACCTGGCATTACCGCATGCCGGTTGCCAATACCTATCAGCTTGCCGCTGGCGATTTTAATGGGGACGGGCAGCAGGATTTCGTGGTAGGTGGTTACACCACTGACATTCTGAACCAAAACCTGAATTACTGGTACTTCGAAGCCTTCACAAGCAGTGATAATGATGAATATCAGAGCATGGGCAACATCATGCTCAACAACTATATCTCCCAAAACTCCATTGTCGTGATGGATATGGATGATGATGGCAAGGACGAGATCATTCTGGGGATCAGCCCCAGCCTGTATATTCTATCCTATCAGGATGGGCAGTTTGTTCCCGTATTTATGGGCGATAGCTGGTCAAATTATCGGATGGCTACGTTCCGGGATCAGAATGCCAAAGCCTGGGTGATCTCCAATTACAGCGTGAGTGCAGATTCATTGATAGCCGTGCAGTGGGGCAAGGATGAACCCTTCAACGGGCCTCAGACTCCGGTCAATTTCATCGCTACACCCCTGAATGAAAGTCAGGTACAGCTTAGCTGGATCGATCAGGGAGCCGATTATTATGAACTGTATCGTAAACGTGATGAGGAAGAGCCTGAGCTACTGCAAAGCTTGAGCAGCAACAGCTATCTGGATCTGGATTTGGATTCCGGAATCAGCTATAGCTATGCGATCCGGGCTGTGCATAGCGATCAAACACCCTCTGAAAGTATGTTGAGCACCTGGGTTTCAGCGACCCCCATGTTGCCTCCAAGGGTAGATAGCGTCAGCATGGCAGGAAACCGGGAACTGCGGATCATGTTCAATCAGCAGATTCCCTCCCGCTTCCTTACGCCCGGGCATTACAATGTGTCGCCGTATCTGGGCAAACCTCAATCTGTAAATAGTATAGCTCAATCTCAGGGAGTGCAATTGCGTTTTCGGGATGAGATTGTAGATATTGACAGTCTTTATCAGCTCCATCTTGAGGGTATTTACGGTCAAACCGGAGTGCCCATGCAAGAGCGTGATTATAGCTTTGCTTATATCCCGGATATTGATCCGCCCCGGATCATCGAGACCAGCATTGCCGAATCCAAAAAGCAGATCAGCATCATTCTCAGTGAAGAGATCAGGCAAGCTTCCGCACAGTTTCTGGGCAATTATAACCTTAGCTGTCCGGCCAATGATGCCGGCAACTCAATCAAGGCAGTGACTGTGGATAGCGATATGATTACCATCACTCTGGATCATGCACTGAAATATAGTGATCAAGCGTATTACATCCGGGTGGAAAACATCACTGATCTCAGCGGCAATGTGATTTCCGGGCAGCACAACCTTGCCAGATTTGCTTTGCGTGACATCAAAAACCTGAGAAACGTGAAAGTATATCCAAACCCGGTCAATCGCAACGACCACAGCGAATTGGTATTCCTCAACTTTCCTGCTCACAAAAACGGCAGCATTGCAATATATTCCGTCAGTGGCAGCCTGATTTATAAAAGTGATATTGGCCCCTTTAATCCCGAAAACAACCGCATCACCTGGCGTTGGAACCTGCAGAACAATGATGGCAAAAAGGTCTCCAGCGGAGTGTATTATTATCTTATCGAAATGGATGATGAACGCTGCAGAGGGAAGTTCGCCGTGATCAACTGAGCTACTATCGCCACCCTGATTCCTTACACCCATAACGGGCATTTGAAGCCAACAGCCGATCTGACCCCATCGGCTCTGAACCGGAAAACCTTCTAGCATTTTGACAAGGAGCATATCATGTCAGATGAATACATTATGGACGATTTCGAACTTGAAGAAGAAGAATGGGAAGAGCTTGATACCACGGAGCAAAGTGCCTTTATTGCCTCGCTAATCCGTCAGGGAGAAAGCAGCGAGGAGAATGAAGCATCATTGGACGAACTGGAACGCCTGGCAGATACCGCTGGCATCATGGTCTTGGGGCGTTATTCCCAAAGACGCCCTCAGCCAGAAAGAGCCACCTTCTTTGGTAAAGGCTTTTTGGAGGAGCTGAGCGCCAAGTATTTTGGCGCTAAGGCAGACCTTTTGATCATCAATGAAGAGCTTTCCCCAATGCAAGCCCGGAACATCGAAAAGCAGCACAATATCACTGTTATCGACCGCACGGAGCTGATTCTCTCCATTTTCCATCATCATGCAAAAACCAAGGAAGCCAAGCTGCAGGTGAAGCTGGCAGAGTTGCAATATCAGTTGCCTCGTCTCAAGAGATTATGGGGACACTTTGATAAGGAGCGGGGTAGTGTGCGCAGTGTTGGTGGTTCTGCAACCCGTGGTATGGGCGAAAAGCAGATCGAGATTGATAAACGCCTCATCCGCACTCAGATTCGCAAAATCAACCGCGCTATCGATGAGATCACTCAACACAAGGAAACTCAACGCAAGCAACGGGAATATACCGAAAAGATATGCCTGGTTGGCTATACCAATGCTGGCAAATCCACCCTCTTCAATCGCCTTACGGATGCTGGAGTCCTGGTGGAGGATCGCCTCTTTGCCACTCTGGATTCCACCAGCCGGCAGCTCAAGCTCAGCACCGGGAACCCTGTGGTTATCTCCGACACAGTGGGCTTTATCTCCAATCTTCCTCATCATCTGGTAGCTTCATTTCGGGCTACTCTGATGGAAGCAATGGATGCCAATCTGCTGCTGCATGTGGTGGATGCCTCAGACCCCCGGCATGAATACTATATCGAGCAGGTCAATGAAGTGCTCATAAGCATTGGTGCTCAGAATATTCCGCAGATCCTGGTACTCAATAAAAGAGATCAATTGGATGAGCGGATGGTGAAGCTATTGGAGCGATATTTTGAGGATTCCATCGCCATCTCCGCTGCGGAGGATCAGAATATCGACGTCCTGCTTGAGAACATCGAGCGCAAGCTCCTGAACAATCAGAGCTATGCGATCAGATTGCCCTATTCTCAGACGGCTATGGTCTCCCGTCTGCACGAAATTGGTGATATTGAATCCGAAGACTACCGCGAAGATGGCATCTACCTTAGCCTAAACCTTGCTGCAAAGGATAAACATCTGATCGCTGAATACATCCTGGAACGGGAAAATCATTGACAGAGATCAGCCTAAAGATATCAAAGTACTTAAGTAAAGAATCAGCCAAACAGGAGATGATATGGCAAAATTAATTTCCGCAGCCGAAGCTGCAGCATTGATTCCGGATGGCAGTCGTGTAGCCATTGGAGGATTTTTGGCCGTGGGTGCCCCCGAATGCGTCATTGATGCGATCGTTGATCGCCAAATCAAAGATCTTCACATGATTGTAATCGCTTCAGATTGGGAAGATCGCGGGGTTGGTAAACTCGTGGTTGCAAAGCTGGTTAAAAGCGCTCAGGTTTCGCACCTGGGAACAAATCGCACCATTCAGGCTCAGATGAATGCCAAAGAAATGGACATTGAACTGGTTCCGCAGGGAACTCTGATGGAGCGTGTTCGCGCCAGCGGAGCCGGACTGGGGGGTATCCTAACTCCCACAGGTTTAGGAACCGTGGTTCAGGAAGGCAAGCAAGTGCTGGAAGTGGAAGGTAAGCAATACCTTCTGGAACCTGCCATTCACAGCGATTTTGCCCTTGTGAAAGCTTGGAAAGCGGACAAGATGGGCAATCTTGTCTTCCGCAAAACTGCCCGCAACAGCAATCCCATCATGGCGATGGCAGGGAAAATCACCATCGCCGAAGCTGAAGAAATCGTGGAAATTGGCGAACTTGATCCGGAGGCGATTGCCTGTCCCGGAGTTTTCGTGAACTATATCGTTCAATGCACGGAGGTGAAAAATGGATAAGCGCTCGATGATTGGACGCAGAATTGCTCAGGAGTTCAAAGATGGGGACTATGTGAATCTCGGCATCGGTTTGCCTACAGAAGCGGCGAACCATATTCCAGCAGGAGTACATGTGATCTTCCAAAGCGAAAATGGCCTGCTTGGGGCTGGCCCCAAACCCGCTGAAGGCAAGGAAGATAAGGATATGATCAATGCTGGTGGTGGCTTCATTACCGCCATCAAGGGAGCTTCTTTCTTTGACAGTGCTTTGAGCTTTGCCATCATCCGCGGCGGACATATCGACGCCACAGTGTTGGGAGCTTTGCAGGTGGATCAGGAAGGAAATCTGGCAAATTGGATGATTCCCGGAAAAATGGTACCCGGTATGGGTGGAGCAATGGATCTGGTGACCGGAGCCCGCAAGGTGATCGTTGCCATGGAGCATTGCGATAAATACGGCAATCCCAAGATATTGAAACAGTGCAATTTGCCGCTTACCGCCAAAGGAAAGGTCAGCCTCATCATCACGGATATGGCTGTGATCGAAGTAACGGACAAAGGATTAGTCCTCAAGGAAACTGCCGAAGGCATCAGCGCAGAGGAAGTCCTGAAAGCTACCGAAGCTGATCTGATCGTTGATTCTGAACTGAAAACCTTCTAAATAAAAGCATATCTTATGTGGATGAAAGCCCCGAAAGGGGCTTTATCTTTTCCCGTTATCTGTCAATGGGCGTAGCGGAGCTTTCCGAAGCTCCGATCATATCAATGGGCGTAACGGAGCTTTCCGAAGCTCCAATCATATCAATGGGCGTAGCGGAGCTTTCCGAAGCTCCGATCATATCAATGGGCGTAGCGGAGCTTTCCGAAGCTCCGATCATATCAATGGGCGTAACGGAGCTTTCCGAAGCTCCGATCATATCAGACCATGGAGTTCAAATCGGCATGAACAGCTCAGCGCAGATCCTGGATCAAAAGCTCCTTCATCTTGTTCGAATTACTCATCACCAGATTGATCTGAAGCTGGCATTGTGAGAGGGTCTTGGCAATCTTTGGGTCAAACTGCTTGCCTTGATTCAACCACACTTCCTTGACCGCACTGGGAAAATCCAGATTGTCACGATAGGGGCGCTGACTGGTCATGGCATCAACGCTATCGGCAACGCTGACGATGCTGGCCAGGGGGTTAATCTGATGATGGTCGATGCCATAGGGATAGCCATTGCCATCATACCACTCGTGGTGTTGCAGGATTATCTCCCTGACACAATCCGGTAAACCGATGGGATCAATAATCTTGGCTCCAATGATCGGATGTTGCTTCATGCTGTCATACTCGGTATCGGTAAGGCGCTGTTCCTTTTTGAGCACATTGCTCATGATCCCGATCTTTCCCAGATCGTGGAGCAGGGCTCCAATTCTCAGATTCTGCAGATCCTCGCTGCCCAATTCCAGGGCTTGCCCCAGCATCACTGATATTGCGGTTACGCGATCAGAGTGACCTCGGGTGTAGATATCGTTTACCTCCATGGCATTGACCATGGCGCGGATCGTATTCAAATAGCTTTTCTCAAGCATGCTTCGCG
>JALNYD010000163.1 GCA_023230025.1 Candidatus Cloacimonadota bacterium
ACTTTTATCCGTATCCGCGTTCATTGAGCCGATTGTGTGTCTGCCCGGGTTTTGTGTACGGGGGTTTTGGGATGGGGGCATTTCCCATGCAGTGATATGCTCTCCGAAGCGCTTCGTTTGCCTGAATACGCGTGAGAAAAAAAAGGTGAGGGGAGACCCCGTCAGGCAGTCAGCCCGATAAGGGTGCTTCCCGAATCAACGTAGATCCAATAGCCGTTTCCAAAGGTCATTAACCGCTCAGGGCTGTATGTGCCGGTTCCTCCGTTGATAATTGCAGGATCATACATTCCGGCCGCCAGGTTCCATGGGATCACGGTTTTCCAGGAGCCGTTGAGACAGGCAAGCGCTGTTTCTGCTGTTGTTTGTTCATCAGCAGAGTAACCTACGGCGTTCCACCCGGGATAGAGGATTTTATCAGCAGTGGAAGCCGGCTCTGAAGGATAGGAGAGGGTGATGTCGGTTCCGGCCGCTGCATAGATCCAGTAGCCGTTTAGCGGACTGATGATCTCTGCTGCGGTTACCGGAGTCCACATTTCGGTCTGGGAGTTGTAGCCAAGGATGTTTTTGCCGCCGGTGTCCACATTGCCGAAGAGTGATCCGGCGGTGTTTTTGGTTGCGTTCAGCGTTTTTGGAACGGAGATGAAGTTCCATCCCGGGGAGAGAGTGATCGCCGGGGAACCGAGAACGAAGGTGACTTCCGCCATCTCCCCGGCAGCGACCGTCACGGTCTTTGTCATCGTCTGATAGCCGTCAAGTTCCACCCGGACAACATGGTCGCCGGCCGGGATGTTGGTAAGGGTGGTGTTGGTGAAGGTGCCGGTGTTCCTATCGTCGAGCCAGATCGCTGCTCCAGCGGGTGCTGAGGTGACGGCGATGCTCCCGACCTGGGTCGTCGTCACCGTGATATTCTGTCTTGCAGAGTCGCTCCCGACGGTGTTTGTGACCGTGAGTATCGCGGTGTAGGTGCCCGGGGTCGTGTAGGTGTGGACCGGATTCTGTTCGGTGGAGGTCACGCCGTCGCCGAAGTCCCAGGACCAGGAGGTCGGGTCGCCGGTCGAGGTGTCGGTGAACCGAACGGTGAGCGGGGCGGGGCCGGCGGCGGTGTTGGCGGTGAAGTCTGCCACCGGTGCCGGCACTTCAGTCTCAACCACCAGAGTTGCGTCCATAGTATCGGGTGCATACCGGCCGCCGACGTCGTCGTCGACTTTCATCGCGGTGATCGTCAGGTTCGTCTCCCCGGAAGCATCGCCGTGGACGGTCAGGGTGCAGAGCGTCACGTTCGTTGCGCCGGCCCCGACCGAACCCATGAGGTCGACCGCCTGGGCATAGACTGTGTCGGCCGGCAGCGAGCTGTTCACTGGCATGAGCGTCCAGTAGGGGTAGGAGATCGCGACGATCTCGCCGACGGAGGGCTCAGTCAGGGCAACACTGATGTTGAACCCGGCAAGGCCGGTCGGCACGGTGTCGAGAACTACGTCAAGCTCCATCGTCTGTCCGGTTACGATCTCTGATGTAGCCGGACTGAATGAGAGAGTATTCTGCACCGGCGGCGTGATGGCGGTGATATATCCCTGCTTTGTTTCAGTGTCGTTTCCTGCTTCGTTGCCCACCGTTAGGCTGACAGTGTAGTTCCCGAGGGTCGTGTAGGTGTGGATCGGGTTTGGTTCTGTTGAGGTTGCGCCGTCGCCGAAATCCCAGCGCCACGATGTTGAACTTCCGATGGACCCTCCAGTGAACTGCACCGTAAGTGGAACATTTCCAGTAGTGATGTTGGCGGCGAAGCCTGCAATGGGGGAAATTATGGAGGTTGGTGCCAGTACCTTAATCTGACAGGAAAGTTCAGCCACATAGATATACCCAGACTGATCAACTGCAATATCCTGTGGGCTGCCGAGCTGCCAGTCTTCTGATCCGTATGAGCCCCACTGGGTTACATACGTCCCTGATGGATCGAAAATCTGGATCCGGGCATTATTATCATCTAATACATAGACGAATCCGGACTTATCGACCGTAACCTCGGTCGGGAAGTTAAATTGCCCGTTGCCTGACCCGCGTGACCCCCACTCCGACACTAAGTTTCCGCTCGGATCAAAGATCCTTGTGCGGTGGTTGTTTGACTCCGTCACATATACTCGTCCGGAATCGGAAGTTCCGATGCCCAAGGGGTATTCCGCGTTCCAACCGGACTGATAGACCCCGCTTGGATCGAAGACCTGAACGCGGTCGTTGCCATAATCAGCCACATATACATAGTCTGAAGCGTTGACCGAGAGCGCTCTTGGGGAAAAGAGTTGGCCAGTGCCGGAGCCTTTTGATCCCCATTGTGAAACGTATGCCCCGCTTGGATCGAAGACCTGAACACGATTATTCCCGGCATCCGTAATGTAAAGATACCCGGATGAATTGACTGCTATATCACTCGGCCACTTGAACTGCCCAGGACCGCTTCCAGAAGAACCCCACCCTGTTATGTAGGTCCCCGTCCGGTCGAAGACCTGAGTGCGGTTGTTCGTCGATTCAGCCACGTAAACATATCCTGACTGGTTGATTGCAATTCCCGCTGGATAGTTAAACTCTCCCTCACCTGAACCTTGCGAGCCCCACTTTGTAGAGAATATGTAATGTCCGGAAGGGCCGACCAGTGGCAGTGAGACAGACACATTACTGGTCTGGTCGGCGGTTACAATCACCGACCTTACCTGTTCCTGATATCCAGACTTCGTCACTCTTACCGAATGAGTGCCAGCGACGACATTGTTAAGAGTGACCGGAGAATTGCCCTGATAGACATTATCAAGGTATACGAATGCGCCAGAGGGGACCGTGTTAACCTGTATTGAACCAACCAATGAAGTGCCTGGTGGCGTGGTAAACGACAGAGCACTTGCTGCATCGATTGGGTTTGGATCTTCCATCCCCGTCGACTCGCTGTGAACAGCACGATAGTAGTAAGTTGTTTCAGGCTCTAATCCTGTAAGTTGGAACTCATAACTTGGATTTTCCACGGATACGGTTGTTGCCGTTGTCTTAGTCTTCTGAGTGCTTTCACCCTCATACCTGAAACAAACGGGATATATCACACCCACCTCACCGTTGGTGAGGTGACCGTGCAGAACTGCGCTCGTTGAGGTGATGTCGGTTGCCTCGTCCGTCTGTAATTTTGGTTGTGTCGATTGGATCTTCACATTGTTGGATTCGAACACCCTATCGGCATAACTTTCAATTATGGTTTCATTCAATTCACCGTTGAGCATATTGTACTCTATGAAGTCACTGTCAATCCCGGTTTTTTTCAAGATTACCCGCTTGATTGGCTGGGTGTGGGAATCATACGACCCAGGTGCCTTGTACATATGGAAATGCAGATGTACACCCGTGGCACTTCCTGTCATTCCGGTAACTGCAAAATGCTCTCCCTGTTCTAGAGAGGTTCCGTTTGCTACAAGAATTTCCGATAGATGCAGGTAGACCGTGATATATTCATTTCCATCCACTGTATGCTTTATCGCTACCTCTTTCCCACCTGCACCCGCTTCATCGTTATCTATGTAGCATACTGTCCCGTCATAAGGTGCAAGGACATCAAACGGCTCCCCCGCAGTCATAGATGCGATATCTAGCCCATAGGTATTATCCCAATTACCATGATCATAGTGAGACGTTGTACCGTTTGTTCCCTGAGTGATTCGTGCTGATCCCTCCCATGGTGCTTTAAATATGGGTTGATCGCTGTTCATATCTGAGGCTTCGACAATGATCCTGATGGGTTCTTCCTCTCCTGCCCAGTTTCCATCCACGTCTACAACATGCAGGCCGTACCAGTAGGTTCCGGTGGAAGGAGGTCTATCATCTATTGGCCCTTCTGCTGACGTTCCTGTAACATCCTCCTTCTTGACGTAGCCGGTAGGATCCGAAGGCCAGACGTTCTCAATATCTGTTCTCCAGAGTTCCACTTGTTTAAGGCCAGCAGGAGCGGAGACCTGATAATTGAATGAGACCGCATCTCCCTCTTTTATAACCGTGGCTGCGGCAGGAACAAACCCATCGACGGTAGGCTTGTCAGAATTAGAAACAGCTGTATGATCCAATGTTACCCCTGCCACCTTTCCATTTTGACCCTCTGGGAAATATGGAAATTCTTTTTTAGAATAATCTCTGACAAAAATGCTCTTTAAATGATGAGATACATCAGAAGGATTGTAATATGCCCATATTTCAATATTTTGCGAGTCGTCGTTTGCATAATAGTACTGCATTGAATATTCTATACCTGAAGCTAATGATTTTGCTGTAATTAGGTATGTTTCAAAATCATTATTTAGAACCACTAATTTGCCAGATTGTGTTTTGGCATCCCCTGAATTAATAGTCCACGTGTATGCTCCAATGGATTTAACAACTTCACCATACTTCTCCCATTTAACATCACCTACCCCCTTTGCGGCATTGTATGATAGTTTATTTTTAGCCTCTTCCCATGTAATTCCTAAGATTGAACCTTTATTATAATTTTTAACGGATTCCCAGTCTAATCCCGTTGATTCTGCCCATGTATTTTCCCAGCGACCCAAGTTGTCTCCTTCTGTAGTTTTGTAGTAAGCATACCATGTACCTCTTGAATTTGTTCTCATCTGGTCCAAAGAACTAATTCCACCGGCATTTAGTTTTTTATGCCACGTTAAAGCAGATTTCAAAGCCACTCGATAATCTAGCTTTTTTATTGTCGGCCAATAACCCCAATTATCTGATGAATCCCCTCCCCTGTCTATTTGGAGCGGCCCAATCCCGGTGGAAAACCAGAACTTGTTATAAAGATCAGGGTCTGAGTGATCGAGTGCATCACCCATTCCTAGTCTTCCAGCAGGGTCAACATAGATGCTATGTGCAGTATACCCTGCTGTGCCTCCCTCTCCCCAGATCAATGCAGCTATCATTATTTTGTACTGGTCTCGCGAAATTCCCCAGTTATCATTAAAGTAATCTGATGCTCCTTCTGACGGTATGAGTTCATCAAGATAATTCAGTAAATCCTCGTCTACTGATGCCACTATGGATGAACTGGGAGGTGAGTTTCCTAACGTGGTGAAAGATTGATACTCATCTGCATCAAGGGGATCTGGCTCAGATGGCCCATTTGAAGCACTTGTGACAGCCCGATAATAGTACGGCGTCCCAGGTGTTAATCCTGTTAGCAAATATTCATAGCCCGGATTGCTAGTGGAAACTGTTGCAAAACCAACTTTAATCTTCTCAACACGGCCGCCCTCATATCTAAAACAGACATCATATGTTACGCCTGCCTCTCCATTCTCGAGATGGCCTTTCAGGAGAACGCTTGTTGTCGTGACGTCCTGAGGTGCATCCGTTATTAACTTCGGTTGCGTCGTCGTCGGAATTAGGATCAAATCTTTGTGGTAATTCGTCGTTTGACCTGCGATGACCGTCACTGTGCCGGTGTCGACGTTATAGCCGGATTTCGATAACGTGATTGTATGACTTCCGGCGGATATGCCGCTAAGCTCCTTTGGCGTGACACCTTGGTTACTGCCATCGAGCATGATGCTTGCTTCGCTTGGGCTGGAGGTGACCGAGATACTGCCGGTTGTTGGTGCAGCTGGTGCGTAAGTCACGGTAAAAGTGCGTGACTTGGTTGCACCACTGGTATCCCTTAACGTCACTGTCCATGTCCATTGTTGCGTCTGCGTACCGCCTGCGTTGGATAACACCATGGGATGTAACGTCATCGAAGTGTCAGAGTTGACGGTTACGTTGGTGTTCCAGATGGGATCACCCTTGTTCCAGATCTGAGTGTCACTATCTGGCCCGCTCCAGGAAAAAGTCACCTGATTGACGTTGTTGAAGTTGCTGCCTCTGAGTGAGAGTGTCGCAACATAGGTTGATTGGCTTGTTGGTATAGTCGAAGGAGTCAGATCAGTAAAACTGAGAGATGTGGGCTGAAGTATATGAACTACACGGGGACTTGACCAGCCTGATTCAACCGACGTATGAATCGCACATCTGGATCGTGACTTTACACCCCAATCCCCAGCTACAGTCCAGCTCTTTGTGGCGGAGTTTGTCCCTACTGGAAGCCACCCGGAGACAGTCCCATCTCCCCAATCAAAGTAATATTGAACAGAATGTCCCAGGTTAGATGTGGAACCCCCAGTTGTATATGTATAGGTCATACCAACCTCACCACTGGTAGTCCCGGATGGCATGATGGGTATAGAAACAGTCTCGGAAGGTTCATATTTAACAGTAAAAGTGCGTGACTTGGTTGCACCACTGGTATCCCTTAACGTCACAGTCCATGTCCATTGTTGCGTCTGCGTACCGCCTGCGTTGGATAACACCATGGGATGTAACGTCATCGAAGTGTCAGAGTTGACGGTTACGTTGGTGTTCCAGATGGGATCACCCTTGTTCCAGATCT
>JALNYD010000164.1 GCA_023230025.1 Candidatus Cloacimonadota bacterium
GCAGTCTGCCAGCTTACCGGGAAGAGAGCCGCTTTCCAGCACAGATTTGCGGCGCGTAAGCTCTCTGGCTTTGCGGGCAGCTTCACGGCTACGGGCGGCCATCACGCTTTTCATGGAGATGTTCTTTGCTTCAGACGGATGCTCCTCAAAATACACCATCAGCTTCTCATAGACTGCTGAACCAACAATACCTTCCACTTCGGAGTTTTGCAGCTTGGTTTTGGTTTGCCCTTCAAACTGGGGATTGGTGATTTTGACCGAAATCACCGCGGTCAGTCCCTCACGAATATCTTCACCAGTGGGACCCACTTTCTCGTTCTTCAACAGATCAGCATTTTTGATATAGGCATTAACCGCAGAGGTAAGGCCGCGCTTGAAGCCGGAGAGGTGAGTTCCACCCTCGATGGTATTGATGTTGTTGGCAAAACTGAAGATGTTTTCCTGATAACCATCGTTATATTGAAGCGATACCTCAAATTCCATCCCCTCACGTTCGGATTCGATATGAATCGGTTTGGGAAAAATCGGCTTTTTGTTCTGATTCAGATATTCCACAAAGCTATTGATGCCACCATCATATTTGAAATCGTGCATACGGTCGTTGCGTTCGTCCTTCAGAATGATACGCACACCACGATTCAGGAAAGCTAATTCTCTAAGCCGGGTGGTAAGGTAATCAAAGCTAAACTCGGTGGTTTCAAAGATTGTGGTGTCCGGTTTGAACTTGATCACAGTACCCTTACGGTTACTGGATCCCATTACCTGGAGATCAGTTACCGGAATCCCGCGCTCCAGGCGCATAAAGTATTCCTTGCCATTGGTGTGGACCCGAACCTCAAACCATTCGGAAAGCGCATTCACTACGGAAACTCCCACGCCATGCAATCCGCCGGATACTTTGTAGGAGTTCTGGTCAAACTTACCACCGGCATGCAACACGGTTAACACCACTTGCACTGCGGGGACTCCCATATCCTTCTGGATATCCACTGGGATGCCGCGGCCATTATCGTCAACTTCGATATTGCCATCGGAGGTGATGGTAACTTTAATGAGATCGCAATATCCACCCAAAGCTTCGTCAATGGAATTGTCAACCACTTCATACACAAGGTGATGCAAGCCGCGCTCACTGGTGCCGCCAATATACATGGCGGGACGTTTGCGCACTGCTTCCAAGCCCTTAAGAACTTTGATGTTACTCGCAGTATAGGTGTTTTCTGGCATAATCTATTATCTCCTATATATTTAACACAGCTATTGGAGAGCCTGGGACTTCGTTGGTCGATCAGGCAGGCTCAATATCTTGTTATCTTGTTGCCAGATAAAATGATATGCTGTATCTGTCAAGAACTTTCTTAATAATATCTCGGCTTGTAATATGTATATTTATCAAGGTGTTAGCGAAGTGCTAACTTTGCCATGAATCCAGGCTTCGTAAATCACTGCTGATTGATGCCGCAAAACCATGCCCAAAATGACCTCTTCCTCCTTGCATGACCCCGGCTTCAGCACTATATCACCCCATAGTCCCCACATGCCATGCGGAGATTATGGGGTGATATAGTGCTGAAGCCGGGGTAAACTATCGTGGATGTACCGGACAGAGCCTTCATCCTGAAGCTCAGGCTGTTGACAAAGCCTAAGATAATCCATTTGATGCAGGTTTGGGAAGCACCCCGAGCTATGAAATGACGTCCCGTTCGGGCTAATTTCAACAAAGGCATTCTTGTATGAGATTCCCAGATTTAAAAAAAGCGGGGATCTGAGACAGAAAAAAGACTTGACCAAATATTAGGCAACCATTAACATGTAATTATTGCAAATCGGGTCTGAAGGTTCCCATGTAATTGCAGATTCGATCAAGTAACAAGGAGGATAAATGAGTAGCACGTATTACCACTTACGGCTTGATGTACGCAAAGTGCAAGATTTCATTTTTAGGGTTCCCAAGCTCAAGTATATGCTGGGAGCAAACTCATGTATTGGTGAGCTGTTTAGCAAGGACTTGCCGGATAATATGCTTCCATCTGAGTCCTTGTTTTCCCATATCCCTGAAGACTGTACACCGGAGATCAGGACACTGCTTGAAAAAAACATACTATCTTCTGCCGGTGGCCACTTTGAAGCGGTATTCCAAACACCAGCTATACTTGATAAGTTCGTAGTCAATGTATGTCATCTCATCAGAAGCAAGGCACCTGGGCTAGAGATCACCATGTCCAAAAGAGAGTTTAGCCCTGAAGATACCTGGAAGCAGTTTATGGAAGACCGCAAATCCCTGCCCATTGATACCCAGGCGGCATCTCCGATATTCGTCGACGCGCCCTTTTATCAATTGTGCACAATGGATGGAGATTCCGTGGGAGTAGATCGGGAAAAGGGAAACGTGGTTGGAGCATCAGCCAGGATGATGTCTCAACAAGCGGAAAGTTTTTATTCACTGAAGACAGTGGATACCATATCCCGGTTTTATAAGGCTAACGGAATCAATTGTGCACGGTTACCCAAAGAGTTGACTGACTTGGCTAAAAGCGGGAAAAGCACCAAAACGAACATGCTTGCCTATATCAAGGCAGATGGAAACGGGACCGGCGCAAGGTTTAGAGAAGTAAGGGACAGCATCGATTCAAAGAATGTCTTTGAAGCTTTTATTGAGATCGAGCGATTCTGGCATCAAAACCGTAAGCAAATGAACGAGTTGCTATCCGGTGCAGTATCTCCATACATTGAGGAAAGTAAATATCCCAGATTGCCCTTCATCTTGCTGATGCTGGGAGGGGATGATTTGTTCATGATCAGCACTCCTGAGATAGCCTTGGACATAGCTTCGAAACTCGCTTCCGCTGATCAAGGGAGTCTTTCAGTCTCAGTGGGTGTAGCATTCGTAAAGGATTCACATCCTGTGGCACAGGCCAATGAAATCGCTGAGATGTGTCTTGAATCAGCAAAAGCAGCCGGCTACGCAAAGGTGAATGGTTCAGGAATCACTCCCTATGTGGACTGGCATGTTCATTTTGATAGCGTCTATCAGGATCTAAAGGATCTCCGTCTTGCTTCCTATGTACTGAGCTACTCGGATAATGATCAAGCCATGACCGAAGTCCTCTCTATGAGGCCTTACACCAGTGAAGCTCTCACAGCTTTGCTTTCTGATGTTCAATATCTGGCCAAAGCTCTCGACAGCGCTGACGCCAAGATCGCAAACAATAAGATCAAGACATATCGTTCAGCTCTGAAAAATGGGTATAAGGATGTGGAGTTCCTGAGGGAAATCTTGTTCAAGGATGATACATCACTTGATACAGTGTTGGAGTATGAACCACCAATAAATGGCCTTCGTCTGGATTCCTCCCTGGATAAAATCGAAATCATCGATTTCTATAGACTTGGCTTAAAAGACAAGGGGGCAAACCATGCAAATCATTAAGATTACATGCATCATGGAGATGCTGGAAGATTTTCACCTTGGCACCGGAACTGGGAATATTGGGCTTTTCGATGACGGTCAATACCGAGACCAGGGTGTGGTATCCATCCGCGAGAGTTCCCTGAAAGGGCTATTGAAAGATTCCTGCCGGCAGATTAACCAATATCACGCAGACTTTGCTGATGGCAAAGAGGATGATTGTAATAAATACTATCACCGCATCTTTGAATCTCACCAAGATCTTCACTCTTTGGACATTCAGATTGAGCCGACCAGCCCTGAAGAAAAGCGTAACAATACGGTGATACACTTCTTTACTGCGCTTGATTCTGAAACCGGCACTGCCCAAGCAAATACGCTACGATCCCTGGAGTTTGGAGCAAAATCTCTTAAGTTTCGTGTAAGAGTGAGCTATATCTGTCAAGATGAGGATTCTGTAGCGATCAAGGACTACCTCGAAGAAGCTCTGAGAAACATTAAAAGTCTAGGCGGACATCGCCGCAGAGGTTTTGGGGCACTTCACATCTCAGAGATTCAATCCACGCTTAGCTCACCTGAGGCAGTTGAGACGTTGACCTGTAGCGGCTCATCGATCGAACTCATACTTGAATTACAAGAAGACACTCTGATCTCCGCCAAGGCTCAGAGCGGTAATATGCTGGAGACAAATGACTACATCACAGGAACTACTATCCTGGGGATGTTGCGGGCAAAGCTGCTTGGCATGAAAATCAAGAATGCTTATCTGGATGACGATAGCGTTCGGGCAAGCTTCTTTTATCCCTTACCTGTTTTGGCACCTGATGCCAAATACATTGTGCACCCAGTCTTTACCTCTCTTCGCAAGAAGAAGGATTATCGGAAAGTGGGCAAAGATGAAGAGCAGATTCCCATTTGGGCTCTATGCGAAAGGTCTCCCCAGCAGAAATCTGTTGCTGATATCCTAAGCCAGAACACTCTACGTACAGATATTGAACATAGCGACCCCAGCAAAGGCATGTATGATGGATATCTATGTCTAAAGACTTCCGAGTCCCAAGACTGGGGGAAGGCTCTGTATTACAAGGCCAGGACAAGAACCCATCAAAGAAACGATATTGATCCCTCCAAGCAGCGCACCAAACAAGATGGAGGTGTGTTTGTGGAGCAAAGAATCGAAAAGGGAAGCTGCTTTATGGGCCGCCTGCACTTCAAAGATGAGAGTGCTTGCGCGGATTTTTGCCGGGATTTTTCGCCCTGGCTCAGCGGAGCAAATATGCTGAACCTTGGCCGAGGAGCCAAGCCCTGCAAGATAAAGTCATACACGATGCTGAGTGTGAGCGATACCAATCACTCGCTAGTACTGGACGATAATAGCTTCACCATCAGTCTGATCAGTGATGTGGTGCTTTTCGACACCAAGTTGAGACCGGTGAGTCACTTCAATGAAGAATGCCTTGCTTCGCTATTGGGAGATTCCTATTGCAAAGATGATTTTGTGCTTGAGCGCTATTCTGAGCGGAGTGGAATCACATCTTCTTTCAGTGGAACTACCGGCTTGAGAAGATTCCGGGACATTGCGATCAGAAAAGGCAGCTCTTACCGCTTTGTACTCCAGGATCCCACCAAAACCGAAAGTCTTGTGAAAGACCTGCAAGCATTGGAGCAAACAGGCATCGGGATCAAGAAAAATGAAGGATTTGGCGTGATTGTCATTAATCACCCGATTCACGGTATCGCCCCCGCCCAGCTATCTTCGGATCAGGCTGAAGCAAAGCTATGCGTAGCAGAAAGCATTGTCAACAATGCCGAAAGCCGGAGACTGACCGATAAAGCAAAGGTCTATCATGAAGCCGATGACTTGCTTTCCAAACTGCAGAAGGAAAAGAATGAAACACGTGATTTATGGAAGAGCTTTGCTTTCAAAATTATCAATCTGATAAGTGAGAATGATAGTCGGAATGCCCTAAACGCCAAGCTGCATGATATTGAGGAAGTGAAAAATGAAGCATGGAAAAGTGATGACTACCGCATGAAGATCCTCAGCAACATCCTTGCCAGTACCTGTAGTGCTGAATCGGTAAAAATCGCCCTACAAAAACTACTAGCCAAATCCGGAGGTAAATCCCATGAATAAGACACTAAGATTGTTTTGGGCTGTGGAGCTGCAGTTTCTGTCTCCGATCCACATAGGAAAAGGTAGCTCAGATGCATACATGGGAGCTGCTGAAGTCGTGCAGAATGGAGCAGGTGAATATGTGATCCCGGGCACCTCTCTGGCCGGACTCTTCTTTTCCGGAATGATGCTCTGTGCCAAGATAAATAAGGAAGATGCTTTGTTCAAGCGTCTTTTGCCTGATGATCAGAACACGGAAGCATCTCCCATCGTGTTTAGAACAGCCACCCTAAATCCCAAGGGTGATTACCTGAGAGACCGGGTGCGGATCAATCGAGAAACGAAAACGGCAGATGATAAGGCCAAGTTTAGCCAGTGGGAAGTGCTCCCCGAGAATACTACCGTCCTGATTGAGCTGGATAACGTCTCAAAGGGATCCAAGCGTCTTTCCGAGGAGGAAGTAGACCGGCTTAAGCAGTGGATCAGCCAGGTACTGGCCTCCTGGCACAAGGAAGGCTTCTTTATCGGCGCTCATTCCTCTGTGGGCAATGGCTTCACAAAAGTGGCGAAAGTCAAAATGAGCTCTTTGAACAAAGATAACTATCAGGCTTATCTCAGCACAGCCTCCAACGATACCCAGATTGTGGAAAAAATGCAAGGCACCGAGCTGGACCTGGCGACCATTGAATTCAATCCCTGCTTCAAGCGCAGATATAGACTTACCATAAAGACGGGTTTGCATGACCCGCTTTTAATCAAAGGTAACGTCTTCTATCCCAGCAGGAAAAATCCTGAAACGGACGCAGCTTTCATCAATCGGGATGGCAGGCCATATATCCCCGGCTCATCCATTCGCGGAGCCATCAGCTCATTTATGGAGAAATATCAGGTTCCGGACTGGGAAGGACTCAC
>JALNYD010000165.1 GCA_023230025.1 Candidatus Cloacimonadota bacterium
ACAGGCCTCCGGGAAGTAGCCGGGTTTTTCTTTTCTGATGGCTTTGAAGGCCTGATATACTACGCTCCATTCCATTGCCAGAGCCGCGCGATTCATATTGCTATGCAACTCCAGGAAATTAACCTGAGGAATTGTTTGACTAATGGAACCGGTATGAGAAGTGCTGTGGATGAGCTCCACATTCGGGTAGAGCAGCAAGGCATTTAGTACCCGAGAGAGGGATTTGTGAAGATTGGGAAGTCCGCCCCAGGCATTGGTGAACACCTTGGCAGAATTGAGTTCGGCCAGATAAGGCTGCAAGGCTTCAATGAGCTCATAATCAAAGAAATCCGCTTTATTAATATCCAGGTGATCCAGCGATGGCAGGGGCAGGGAATACTGAGATCCATATATACTCTCAAGATAGCTTCCACTACCCACGCCAATGATACTGATCCTCTCTATCTTCAATGGTAAGGCAGCGGCATTATTGATCAATAGGGACATAATCATATGTGCAGATGTTAATGATGGATCATCCCAGGCTTTTTTCAGAAGTACCATTGCCTTCTCTTTTAGCTCTTCTTCTCCAAGACGCGGAAGCAAAGCATCCAGAATGTCTATCTGCTTGCCACGGTCTGTAGCAAGCAGAATTAGGTGATCGAGCCGGGCAATGTTCTTTTTTACCAGGTAATCCATCGATGTGCAAATCCTGGCTGCTGTTACAGCGTCAGCTTGAGCGATCGACCTGTTGCTCAACTCACTCTCCTTGTAATCTGAACTGTAAACAAAGGGCAGCTTTGCAGGAACAGCCTTAACGGAGTCATTATCTTTTAAGGGACAACGGCAAGCATCTGCATTGTATATGAGTTGAATATCTGTGTTGCCAATGGGCACAATTAACACAGTGGACATCCTACACCTCCGCTTGCCCTGAGTGTAAAGCCCGGAAGCAGTTGATGCTGCATTGGCGCTCCTTTAGCATGTCCTTGCTGAAATTGACTATCCTGCCCAAAGGCGCGAAGAAAACATTCGCCAAACAAGCCTTTTCAAACTTGATAATTGATGCCAAATCCCTGTTGCCGATTGCCAGCTTGACCTGTCGCACAGCTTCCGGGGATAAGTTCAGGAATCCATATACGCGAGCTCTATTCTGCTGATTTACAGCCGGAGCTATACCGTTATGCATCAGCTTGTTTCTCATTTTACGTATAGCATGCCAATCAGGGTCGTCCCAGCCCTCAGTATGGTCTCCAAACACAGCTATATAATCTTCGAAAGCCTTCAGAATCTTTTCTTTGGGAATCCGACCGATCAGCTTGAACACATCCAGATCAAGAGACCTCTCATGCCCGATGGGCTCCAGCAATTCAACCTTGCTTTTTTCAATATCCACACTTTTCCATAATATCCCTATTTGCCTGGCGGCAAGATCCAGCTTAGCCGCTTGCTCCATACTGGTAATCCAAACCACCAGTTCATTGAAGCTGTCGGTGTAGATGGCCCGAAAGATGTGGGCAGTAAAGCGCTCAAACCATGATCCTTTGGTCTCCCACAGCTCCTTGCCTTCCTTGATAGCTCTTTCCAAGCCTTTGTAGTTTACTAATGCCGGCAATTCGGGATAGTGCCTTCTGATCATGTCAAGGCAGAGCTGCGCGCGATCCCATTGCATATTTATCACACTGTGGTTCATTTGCCCGATATAGTCCAGGAACTTGTGTTCGGTTTTTTTATCCTCCATATAGGATAGGTATTCACTGGTAAAGATCCTTTTGTATTCAGCATGACCGACACAATTTTGAAGCACATTATCCAATGCCCGATGCAAGAGCGGCATTCCTCCCGCGTGTGTTCCCAGAAGTATTTGGGCATCTTCAAGTTCTGCAAAATAGGGGCTCAGGGCATAGTATGCTTCCTGTTCAAAAAAGTCCAGAGTATTGATATCCGCCAATTCCAGGATCTCTTGCTTGATGGGCTTGGTGATATTAATTTTCATAATGGGTTGCAAGACTTTGTAGCTTCCCAATTTCAGGATCACGATGTTCCGGATCTGCACAGCATCTTGATAGATTCTGCCTTCTGTGATGCACTCTTTCAGAAATTTAGCGGTGGGTGTGCTATGGTCATCTTCTATCCATCTAATCATTCCTTGATCCAGATAATCATAGAGTTCAGGCAAGTTTTCCAGATCCTCTTCCCATTTTGCTTTGATGCTACGCAATACAGGCAAAACCTGAGATCGATCCGTACTAAGTATGAAAAGATAGTCCAGAGTCTTGATCTTCCTGCTGGCTATATAAGCCATAATCTTGTCAAAAATGGGGAAGCAAAGCCCATTTGGTGTCTCCGGTTTTTTCTCATCTCGTCTGAGTTCTCTGATTCCAATGCCATTCGTTAGCGGCAATGAGTCCTTTTGATCAAGTATATCCTTTATCTTGCCTCCGGATCTTCTCTTATTCCCATTTGGTAAATCATAGATAGCCTGCAGGTCTCGATGACCTATGGCAAAAAATAACACGTTTCCCATGTTAAACTCCCTTATATCTTGCATTATTTGAACTGCGGGATCAGGGGGTTTTGGTTTCTAATCCCGCAGTTGACATTCTGGCGTTTATTGCATTAGCCTGAGTTCCAGATTAGTTTTTCCTTTTCTTCAAATCAGAATTCTTTGTTGTTGTATGCCAGGTGAAGATATCACCCTTGAAGCTCGGGTAATGCTTGGGGTCTCTATATAGCTTACATAAGTCGTATAGAGCGCCCTTTTCGAAATTCCTGGGAGTGCAACTTCTATGAAACTCAAGGAGTCTGCCGGTTTCATGATTTAGCTTAAACCTATGAACAATTGCTTTGCCATCCTTTTCTTCAATGACTACTTTTACCGCTCCCATGCCATGGTTTTTGCCATAACCGATCTGATGACACAGCAGAGGTTCTGGTTTCTGTCCATCCTTGGAAACAGTAACTTCTACCCCGGTAGGATCCATGTTTAGAACACTAGGTTCAATGTTTTGACCTAAGTTTAGCGCGAAGCATAGAAGTTTCAGTTCAATCGGCCTGAGGTTTTCATAGTATACGTGGAATGTGAATTTTGGTAAAACACTGGAGCTGGGTGAAAGCACATTTACCAGCTTGATCATGCCGTCACTTTCTAAAGCGGGGCTAATCGTTCTTTTTCGGTAATAAAACTTTCTGCCTGATAACCTTGGAGCTACTTTATGGTCTTCCCGAGCCGGGTCGCCAAATGTGCTTAGCAAAACGTGTTTATCGGCAGTGAAGTTTTCTTTTAGATAAAACTCATAGGATGATGGTTTGGGAGATCCTGCGCGAGGAAGCCACATATCTTTGCTTTTGCCTGTCCCGCTTTCATGAACAGCGCAAGAGAAATGCACTTTGGCTGACTTGGCCCTTTGCTTGTAAGGAATATCCTTATTCTCACTGGAATAACCAAACATTTCCTCAATCCTGTTTAGCAAACCACCCTTGATACTTTCGGCATTCTCAGCCTGGTAGTCCTGGTCAAAATCATGCAAAGACCTACTAAAAGCCCAGCGGTATCTGTAATGCTTTCCGAAAGTGATTACCTTGGTTTCATCTTTAGTTAAGACTTCAAAAAAGATTAGATCGCCTTCCTTTAGATTGCTGTTCTGTTTCACATTCTTAATGAAATCGGCACAATTAAAGTTCTTTTTCTGCGGATGATCCTGCAGATGACCATCCTTTTCATCCTTGATATACTGAACAGTCCTTAAGTAAGCATCATAGCAATCAGGTGATATGATATATCGTTCATTAGCATACTCAGGCTCAGCGCCAGGCCCGGATACTCTTACACCAAAGCTCTGATGGCTGGCAGGTCTTTCGGTCAGTTTACCTAATGTTCCGGCACCGTCAAGGCCATCGTGGTAATCATAAAAATAGAAGTATGCGCTCTTGTCCCCATCATTTCTTATCTGATACTTGTAAAGTGGCCGGTCATTATGGTTTGTATCACGATAGTTATGGCGACTGGCCTTAGCTGGACTATATTTGTATTTTGTAAACGCATAGTACCGCTCTTTGAACCTTTTTACGGTAATGCTGTTGTCTTCTGCTATGCTCTCAATAATGCCCGCATAATTCGCTACACTTTTTCCTGAGGGAGCATTGTTCGGGCGGAAGCCATATTGCCTGTTGTTCATTCTGGAGATGGGGTACTGCAAGTATGCGGCGAGGAAGTTTGCAAAGCATCCCTTTAATGTTGATGAGGGGATAACAACCTTGCCATCAACCGTCAGCGGTGCAATCTCAACCTTATCATGGCCCAAATCCTTATGTGTGTTGCCAACACATAGTTCATTGAGGGCATACATTTCACAGTTTATGTGACCAGTAATCAGGCTCTCATCGTCTTTATCCAAAGGAACCATATTGTCATAATTTAGCTTGTCTTTATCAACAGGAGCAAAGCCATAGGGGAGTTTTTGAATCGCATCTTTGATGGATGTGGGCCTTTCATGATTGTTTCTATTCCAATAGTTCATTTGGAGAACCTCCATGTATCATCTGCATGGTTTACGTATACTTTGACAGGGTATGTGTTCAAATCCGGAATGCTGCCGATCAGGTTTGCAAAGCCGTAGCGATACCCCCTCTCATCAGTTCTGGTGATCATCTCCGGCTTGAGTTCACTTTCCTTTTCTGACTTATGATTGATAGTACTGATGAAGCTTCCGGGGGCTATCTGAATCACTGAAAGCTGTTTACCGGAGTCGAAGACATATAGCCGATCACAATCCCGGATCAAGCTCTCATCCACTTCAGTCATCGAGGGGATAAACACCAGACCACAGTCCTTGTGGGGCTCAGTTTGCTTTGTGTTTGCCGCACGAAGCTTTTGTTCAAGCTCCAGAACTTGGCGCGCCAGAGCACAAGACCATTTTCTCTGCCCGATAAACCAGGCATCAGCAAAATCCTGCTTGAGAGTATCCATGATTACTGCTAGCGATATCGTTTTCATTTTACCTCCTCAAGGGTCATTTCCGGATGCGCGGCACCGGAGCCTAAACCTATCAAACGATGCCTTAAGCCATCTTTAAGAAAACCAAAGATGTGCTCCAGGCTCTCTTGCTCGAGCGAATTGCCGCTTGCCAGCAGTATCTCCCCCTGAAAGACCGCGTTAAAGACTCTTTCCTCATCGAACTTGCCGGAACCATAAATGGCCCGGGAAAGCTGATCTTCCGCGTGCCTTTCGATCTGGATAAACTCGGCTTTGGCTTCGCTATCGATCATAGACAAATCTGTAAACATGATCCGCCCGGCTCTATCGGTGTCTCCGGTGAGTTCTTTCCAGCCAGGCACATCATACTTCTCCATAAATGAGCTGATGGCTCCGCGAATGGATGAGCCGGGGATATATGGCCTACCATCCCGATTGATGAAAGCTGCGTCCGTTTCAGGGTTTTTCTTGCTGGGATAGAAGACGTTACCTTTGATTAAAAGCGGGTCATGCAAACCTGTCTTTATGATAAGTCTATATCTACGCTTGAAGCTGGGAATGAAATCAAAGCTCGCCAGGTCCAGCTCGGTGCCTTGCATTTTTTCCACAATCTGCGTATCGGTGGAGGCTGTGTTGAGATAAACCTGATAGTTATCTTTGTTCAAAGTGCTCATTTTGACTTTCGCCACTTTTGTGAAGCCATTGCCCACAGAGGAATGAGCGCCGATAAAGAAGCCTTCCTTGTGCCAGGAAGCAAATACTTGGTTGATCCAACCCTTTAATATGGATACTTTATCCTCAGATAAGCGCCTAGATCCCTTTGACACGTTATCCAGCTCAATCAGGACGGTAGTATTCTCGGGGAGCACTTCCCACTGGCTAAACTTGGCCTTATCATCTGCCGTTTTCGTTTCCCGATCGATCCGCACCCTGTCCCTCAGGTAATCACCCTTGGGCTTGAGGACGACTGTTCTAAACACGATGGGAGATGCTTCCGCGTTCTGATCATCAGGCAATAGACGCTTAAGTAAAGCATCTTCTTGATCTAGTTTGGCAGAAAGCATCATTTTTGAAAAGAAGAGTCCGGCCAGAGAGGTGCCCGGAATCACATATTCACTCGCTCCATTCTGCACGACTTCAGCAGCTCCCATGTATGCATCTGAGCTACCTTTTCCTATGTGGATCGGAGACAGAAACTCTAGCTCCACAGCCCAAAACAATCTTAGTGTCTTATTCATGGGATTTACCTCCGGATTTGGCAAGTAGTTTTTTTAGGGCGATTTTTACCGAATCTCCATTACAGGAACTTGCAAGGATTTCATTGAGGATGTGCTTACGATAGTCATCACTTTTCCATGCATCATTTTTCACTTCCTCTATATCATGCAGCTTTGCTTTTAGGGCATCCCCACTATCATTCTCACTAATCAGATTGATAATCTTGAACGCAAAGCTCTTCCATA
>JALNYD010000166.1 GCA_023230025.1 Candidatus Cloacimonadota bacterium
TGCGGCGAATTCAACATGCGCGAGTATTATTCCAAATCGAAGATGAAGATTTAGGTGGTGCTCAATTAGATTCCGGCACCGGTGCCATTCAGTATTACACCGGTGCTTTTACAAGCGAATATTCAGCTTTGGATTATTATTGTTCAAACAAACAACAGTCTCCACATGGCTCGATACCTCGATTATGATGTCAGGTTATCGGGGTAGTCGCTGCCTGTTGGCGGAAACATATCAAGACGATTTTTCGTTTGTGGGAACATATCTATCGGCACGCTTGTACCTATATTATATGCAGCAGGAAATATAGGCTTTTTCCGCAATCGTCTCAACTTGCCGTTTTCACCGTCTCAACTTACCGCAACTGTTGCAAAATTTGCAACAGCTCACACCAACTCATTCGAATTTTCCATGTGTTGCTCACCGTAACGAAGTCATCATACATATCCATCAAGATGTAGCCTCTATATCAAGCCAAGTCAATCAAGACCACGTTTTTGATACAAGGATTTCTGTAGTAAAAAGGCCGAAAAAGCCCAGCAAATAAGGCATTTTCAGCGGTTCTTCGATAATTCCGGCTCGTCCTGCTCCTATAAAAAGGTGCTTTGGGACGGGCCATTGCTGCTGTTGCTGTCATATTTTCCGGGCCTCCTTTCGGTCAAAATAGGTAAAATTAAAAAGTGGGGCAAAATTGAAAAGTGCCATAGGTTCACCTAAGCATATCTCCCGTGATAATTTCTTTAGACACGAAATAGGAAGCTGGGAGTATGTCATCATCTGCTAACCTTAGAACAGGATTTTCATGGTCATACATATAGCGTGGATTGCTATATACATAATCACGCAAGCGTTCAATGACACATTCAATTAAATATTTCTGCTTCATTCCAGTAGAGTAAGAATCATGGTCATCAAACATAACCCTGTCTATTGGAATTTTATATTCATAGCAGTAGTATTTGCTGTGCTCCATAAAATAATAGCCTAATTCTCTGCATCCAAGGCACTCAATCAATTGTCCTATAAATTCCGGAATGCCAGATAGATTTCTGGCATAGCTATTCTTATATAGTAGGCTGTTTTTAACAAATAGTGACTTCATGCCGTTTGCCCTGCTTCCCATCTCAATTCAGGTGGGCTGAACAACCTTTCCTGCTTCAACCTTTCGATTGTCACAAAGCTGTTGCCCTTGATTCCTCTCAACCTTGATTTCACCAGCAGAAGAGCCTCGCTTGAATCCATCCTGCCAACCTGGAACCTGATATTGAAGAGAGCTGCATACCTGTTGATGTACTTGGAGGCAACCCCACCCATCTTGTTGTACCATCGCTCAATCAGGGAATGAAAGCTGTTGACGTTGTTGAGATGATTGACCCTGTCGTAGTCCTTGTAGCTCGAGACCACTTTGCTGCCGCTTTCAAGAGCCGCGATCAGCTTGTTGTAAGACGGGCAGTCATCGGTCCATATATAGGTTTTCTCCTCAATGTGCGGGTGCAGGTTCATGATCTCCTCCGATGTAGGCCTGGCCATGTTGAAGGACCTGAGATAGGAACCTCCTCCCCTCTGTACTCCTGAAAGGAGGCAGACCTGGTCATTGGAAATGCCCCTCTTGGGAGAAGGAGTCCCTCTTTTCTTCCCTGCAACATGCTTCAGCCTCTCGCCCTTGTGGCTTTTGACAAGGTATTTCTCGTCAAGCTCCGCCTGGTCCGAGATCCTGGCCGAGGCTTCCTCGTCCTCCAGCGAACACATGAGCTTGTGCCTCATCCTGAATGCCGTGGCGATGTTTACATCCAGGACATTCGAGATCGTTTCCAAGGTCTCGCCGGTGATCGTCATCTTTATCAGCTCATTCCAGGCTTCGGGGCTCTGGTGGGAATAGAATGAGTAGGTGCCATAGTCGGCGGTGAACCGCCGCTGGCAATCCATGCACCTGAACATCTGCTTGCCGGTGGATGTCTTGCCGCCCTTTATGATCCTCGGGTGGATCACTCCACATTTTGGGCAACGTTCAAACAGGATCCCTTCAGCAACGGTGCTTTCCTTGTCATAGGAGTCGAGAATTTCGACAATCTTGCTGAGAATGAACTCAGGAATCTTTTTTATTCGCTCAACAAGTGTCTCTGCTGTCATCTGTGGCATATTGGCTGCCTCCTGATGACAGTGTATTGCATCAAGTGTGACACAAAGTGTCGTAGTCACTGATTCTTAAAAACAGCCATATAGTAAGTCCTTAAAAGCAAATCCATTAAAACAATAATCTTCTCTTCCCTTAAAATATCCAAGGCGAGACTTCATATAACTCGAATTACCATTCCAGCACCTTTCCCAGTCCACTTTTTTCCCATTGTAGACAGTCTCAATATGACCATCTTCTTCATAAAACTCAACCTTATGCTCTTTTAGAACTTTACTGAACGTGTTTTCTGTGGTCAACAAATTCAAGAGATTTCGAGCAACAACATCATCTTCGGTGCCCTGAAGTCTACGAGCCAAATGGAACAATAAAATCTCATCAGGTAAGCTATCTGGGAGATGTTGATTTATAAGGTCTCTAATTCCGCTTTTCCATACATCATAATCATCACCTGCTCTGTCTCTGATTTCAGCGATAATTGCATATAGCTCATCTGTTGTAATATTCATTAAAGCACACAATGTTTCTTCCATGCTTTCTTTTGAGTGCGTATCAATGAACATTCTACCTCCTCCTAATCCAATGCTTCATAGTATTTTTTCACAAACTGAGCCATCAGAAATCTACGCTTTTCAAGGAACTCCGGATATCCCCAGATGTCCATGTCCATAAATTCTTCCGGCACACAGTTTTCGGCAAGATTACGTTTCAAGTCGTCCTCTCCAGTAATACCACCATAAGAGAGGTCGCCGCCTGCAATCTGCTGCTTCATCAATTTCATGTATTCGCAAGGAGCATCGTCCTTAATTTTAATGTTAATTTCAGACTGCGTGTACACATAGTTTGCAATCTGGTTGTAGTCTTTTCTATTATTGACGCCATTCTTCTGCAGATACTTCTTCGGGAAGATATGGTGAATGTCACCGCGCTGCTCAATCAAAGCCTTCACATCAATCTGTTCTGACAGGAAGCCTCTGGAGCCAGCCTTTACCTGCGCCATCAAGAACACAAGGAAGTATGGGCTGCTTGCCACAGAGGTATCCAGTCTGGTAACAAGAACGCTATTCCAGAAGGCGTCGGACAGCTCACCGGCTTCCGTGTTCTTGATAAACTGTACCGGGTCTTGCTCCGTAAAACGCTTGATGTCATAATCGATTGCAGACTCCGCAGAGCCTGAATAACGGCCCGTTAACATCGAGAGCACAAGCCACTTTCTTACCAGTTTCTCAATAAGACCTGCATCCATCTTCTGGTCTTTCAGAGTGAGATACAATATGTATCCAAAGTTTAGCACATTCTGTGAACGAACCAACGAGGCATCGATAATACCTGCTGACTTTACAATCATGATATATCGCTGGAAATTCGTCTGATTTACAAATGCCTCTACGCCTTGACGCAGGGTAGCAAAGGATGCTTCGGCAATCGTCTCCAAGTTCTCTCTGGTTTCAAAATCACGGCCTGACAACAAGCTGACCAAATCGGAAATTTTACCTCGCTTGAATTTATGAGTGAAGGACACTCGCAGCACATCTGTATAGGACGGCACATAAATATCTTCTGTTTCCTTTACGACCCACTTGATTTTCTGCATGGCATCGGTCTTGGAAAAATCAGTGTCATTCTCAGCTATCATTTCATAGTCAGCCGGACGCTGCATGAAGTGGCAGAAATAGTCAATCATCTTACGAATTTCATTTCCACCGTACTTGTCATCAGCAGAAATCTTGGACATTGCAAAATCTGCCTGTGATAGCACAACACCCTGAGAATTGATGCGAATGAAAATATCCGTAACCTCATCGATAGAAAGCCCTTGATTCAAATCCGTTACACCAAGGCTGATATCCAGCACTTTCTTCAACTTACTGATAACCTTGGAGATGGCACCTTCCTGTCCCGCCAGGTCATTATCTTTGCAATATTGGATAATAAACTGGAACTCCTCAAATGTAGGTTCAAAAACCTTAGAAATATCCGGTATCCACTTACAATCCTTTTCAATCGCCGGGTTCAACACCTCAAATGCCTCCGTAAGCGGATTGAACGCAATACGGATAGGTTTTCGCTTATAATTGGCATCCGTAACCAGCATACCTGCGATTGCCGCTTGTAATGCCGTCACGCGCTGTTGACCATCAATCAAAATCTTTTTACCGATGGAAATAGTGCCATCCTTCAGCCGAACATCAGGATTTTTCCATACAATAATATAGCCAATCGGGAATCCCTTGTAGAGCGAATCCAACAAGTCACGCACTTTTGAAGAATCCCACACGAAAGGTCTCTGAATTTCAGGAATTGCTATTTCTCCCGACTTAATCCAACTTATGATATTTTGTACAGACGTGCTGTAAACGTCAAACTGCGCCATGCTGTACCTCCTCTGTTATTCTACGCCGAGTGCTTTTCTGACGGCTTCCTCTGCGCTTTTATAGTAAATGAAGTCGAATGCTGTGGCAAGGTCAACCGGCACCACCTGCAAATCGGTGAAGCAAGTCGCTGGCAGCAATACTTTCTTTGCGCCTGCGTCCAAACATACCTGCAGCGTATTGGCCAGTTCTTCCACCTTCATCAATGTGCCGCTGATACTCATCTCACCAAGTACGACCATAGAGCTCTGCACCGGACGGCCCACTGCAATGGAACACAATGCCACCAATGTTGGCATTGCCAACGTGCTGGTCATACCGATGCCTTGCAAGTCCTGAAAGTTAATGATGTAATCCTTCATGGTCGTGCTGATGGAGCCACTGATACGGTTGCTGTTTGCTTTCAGGAAGTTGAACGCAGTGTTTGTGGCTTCCTTGCAATCACGGTCAGAGCCAATGCCCGTGCGCTCAAACTTACCGTTGCCCGGCAGCATCTGGCTTTCCAGAAGGAATACACCAATCATACCGGACTTGCCACGTGATACCGTGTAAACCTGTCCCGGATTGCACATTCCCTCTGGGATAAGTTTGCCGCCACCTTGCTCCGGTACGGAAACATAATGTTCTTCAAAATTCTCTGTATCTATGTAAGAGAAATTAACATCGTAGAACTCCATACCGCCTAATTTTTTCAACTGCTCTTTCACACGACGACGCATCTCTAATGCAAGCTGCAGCACTTCTTCCAGCTCTTCTTTTGTAAACACGCCATCAGGATATACCAGCTTCAAGTAGCCATCTACCATTCTACGAACAGCAATGGTATCTCGCTGATTGAGATTTTTGCCCAGCCGGAAATAATGGTCAAGGCTATCCCCATACTGCTCTTTGCGCAGTTCACGAATGAACTCAGCCAAATAGTCGCTGATAAAACCATAGTCATCTGTGAAGTGCTCTGGTCGGAACTTCGGGATTTCCCAGCCCGGAAGGTAACAATGCATGCGGTCAAGGAATGCGGTATCAGTGCCCATCTCTGCCGGGAATGGGTCAAACAGACTGGAGGTTTTGAGCAGCACATCCACGCTCTGGTTGATGTTGCCTACAAATACCATTGATGCCGAAGCCGCCTTTTCCTCCTTGCCACGGGCAAAGGAGCCGGATGCCATATAGTCCTTCATAATCTGGATACCGTCTTTATCCTTAAATCGGATACCGGCGACCTCGTCAAAAGCTACGCAATCCCACAAGCCTACCAGACCGACCGTCTTACGGCCCATGTTATAGAACAGATTTGCAACGGTCGTCTGTCCACCGGATACAAGAATACTGTTCGGTGAGATTTCCTTATACAGATGTGATTTACCGGTACTTCTCGGCCCCAGCTCACACAGGTTGAAGTTATTCTCCACCAGTGGAATCATACGGGTCAGCAGCAGCCACTTCTCACGATACTCCAGCTCGTCTGGTTCCATACCGATGGAACGCAGCAAAACATCAATCCATTCCTCTTTAGTGAATGCCTTACGACCAGCCTTCAGCTCATCAATATCTACATGGGGCATCTGAATCGGCGTCAACTTGGAAATCTGAATCGGATAGCCGTTTTTCTTATCTTCCTCGTTATATTCATAGTTCAACTGGACGATACACCAGATGCCGCCGCAAAGCAGACGGTCAAACTTCTCCGGATACTCGTCCTCAATAGGTACGCCTCCTAAGCCGAGGTTAGAGAACTCGGCAAAGAAGCGATTCTTGTTAATATCCAGCTTCACTGTAATGGCCTTTCGCTGTTTGATGTGGGTAGCTATGCCATGATGTGGGCTATCGGCATCGACAGGTCTCCCATGCAGAAGTAGATCATGTTCTTGAAGTTCTCCCGGTTGCGGAAGCCCCTGGCTCGGTTC
>JALNYD010000167.1 GCA_023230025.1 Candidatus Cloacimonadota bacterium
AGGATTGCGATCAATGACATGCTCGATGCGCTTAACTGCCACAATATCCGTGCCAATTCCGAAGATCACTATGAAGCTCCAAAGCGCTGTTCCAGACTCAACAGAAAGCGTTTGACTGTTGCTGAACCGACGTAACCGCTTAGTTTCCCATCACTGGCTATCACTCGATGACAGGGCAGCAAAATGGGTACTGGATTAGCTTTCAAGGCAGATCCAACCGCCCGACTTGCGTTAGGTTTGCCAATACGTGTAGCCAATTCCTGATAACTGATGGTGTTGCCATAAGGAATCCGCAGCACTTCTTCCCAAACCTGCAATTGAAAGCTGGTTCCCGTGGCAAAGAAGGCCAGATCAAAATCCTTGATTTCACCGGCAAACCAGGCGTCAAGCTGCCGAATGATTTCCGCTTCAAAATCACCTTCCACCACGGAGTTCAGCGCTTGGTCGCAAAAGCTGATTCTGGTGATGGTTTCTTCCTCGATCTCAATTTCGAGACACAATTCCGGGATTTGATAATATAAAATACTTAACATAATACTACTTCGTTGCTGCAAAAGACAAAGCCCCTCGATGCATAGATCATCCGAGGGGCTAAGAGCTTTGTTTTACGGTAACTATGCTGTGAATCTCCGACGTTCTTTGATTCTTCCTGCTTTACCTTTGGCACTACGCAGATAGAAGAGCTTCGCTCTGCGAACCTGGCCATGACGAACAATCTCAAGTTTATCGATATTGGGTGAGTTTTGAGGGAAAATCCTCTCCACGCCCACACCGCTTGATACTTTTCGAACAGTGAAGGATTTGGAAACGCCAGCACCGCGTTTTTGAATCACGATGCCCTGAAAGATTTGGATACGTTCTTTGCTACCTTCTTTAATTTTATAATGGACCTTCACGGTATCGCCAACGCGATACTCTGGAAAGTCAGTTCTGATTTGGTCTCTGCCAAGCATTTGCAGAATATCCATTTGGGTTCCTCCCATATATATACTCGGAGAAGCAAAAACCCGGGAATGCAGCTTACGGCGCAAGCACAGCTCAAAGTAGCGGGATCTGCGCATAATCCCGATCGAACGCTGTGCCCTGTGAACTCATCTTCAAACTCCAGCAACCTGAAAGCGCTGGTGCTAGTTTCCCCACCATTCTGTGGAGGAAGTTCCGCAATCCGCAATTATCGGTAAAGATTAGGTTTCAGCTTTCCTGATTGGTTATCAATGTTCCTGTTTTCAGGAGCTTTGCTTATCTGTCCTTGTCGGACAATAAATCTGGTCTGCGTACCCTGGTTAGAAGCCTGGCTTCAGCCTGTGCCCACTCCGCTATTTTGGCATGATTGCCGTTGAGCAGAGAATCCGGCACTTGCTGTCCTAAGAACTCGCTGGGCCGGGTGTAACACGGGAAGCCAAGGCTTGAGCTATAAAAGGAATCGGTTTGAGCACTATTGATATCGCTGAGTACTCCAGGAAGCAATCTGGCAACGCCATCGATGAAAACCTGCGCGGCCAATTCTCCACCACTGAGCACATAATCACCAATCGAAATCTCATCGGAAACCGCCAGCCGCCGAAAGCGTTGATCGATCTCCTTGTAATGCCCGCAGATCAGAATTACTCTGGATTCCTGGGCATAGTCGCAAAGCATCTTCTGTTTCAGAGGACGTCCCTGCGGACTGAAATAGATCACTGGCGCATTGCCTTCCAAAATCCGGGGCAACAAGGCATCCCATAGTGGCTGGATCATCCCCACCATACCGGCAAAGCCGCCATAAGGGTAATCATCCACCTGATGATGCTTGTTGTTGGCATAAGCCCGGATGTCAAAAGTCTGAACTTCCAAAGCCTGTTTGCTGATAGCTCGGGCGACGATGCTTTGGGACAAAAAGGAGCTGAAAAACTCCGGAAAGAGGCTTAACACCTCAATCTTCATTCTCGTTCCTTGACAATATCCCATCCTGCAGCTTGAATCCAGAAGCAGCCAGAAGCTCCTCCATATTCTTCAGATGCAGCACGTCAGAATCCTTTCGGGGCGGCAATACATAATGATCCACATAGGGAATCATCAGTTCGGAATCCAGGTCCGTGGCCAGTACCAATACATCCTGTGCTCCGTTGAAAAATACATCAACTACACAGCCAAGTAACTGGCCATCAAGCACCACATCCCGCCCCAGAAGAGCTTCGTCGTCCTCAGGTTCAAAAGCCGTATCATCGATTGCGATCACAGCTTCCCGGTGCAATTTGCGTTCAGCGGCAACGCCGTCCTCGGCAAACTTGACCAAAATCCTTTTATCTCGCTCTTTCCTATCACTGATAGTTACGTAAAACACTCTATCTTCTTCAAAGATCAAATATATGTCATCCGTATGATCAAAATCTCCCCGATATTGGGGCTTGATCATCACATGATGCCAGCCATTATCGTCCTGTCCGCCCAGTCTGCCTATTCCGATAAGGTGAGGGGCAGTCATTTACTCAATGATTTCCAGCTCGGCACGCTTTCCTTGTTTGGTTGATACAGCATTGATAATTGTCCGGATAGCGCCAGCAGTGCGGCCTCTTTTCCCAATTACCTTACCAATGTCATTCTTAGCTACACGGAGCTCATACAGGGTTATCTTATCGCCATTAATCTCGGTGATTGACACTTCACTGGGATCATCCACAAGAGCTTTAACCATGAATTCAATGAGATCTTTCATGCTTCACCTCGGTTTCTGTGTTGTTATTCTGCTTTAGCGATTTTGCGCTCGTGCCAGATCTGTAATACGCCAGCTTTGCGCAAGAGTGAACGAACGGTTTCAGTGGGCTGTGCGCCTACGGAAAGCCAGTGAATCGCCCGCTCTGTTTCAATATTGATTTTTGAGGGGTTAGGTTTGGGATCATACCAACCAACGCATTCGATATATTTCCCGCACTGCTTCACGCGTGAATCCACGGCTACAATGCGATAAAAAGGCTGGTCGTTTGCTCCCATCCTTCTCAGTCTCAGCTTGACCATTATTTCTCCTTGTTATTATAAGTAAGGGTTTTCTAAGATTTCGCATTGTTTTTAAAGTGGCTGTTTACGTCAAGCCTTTTTTTGCCAGAAAACCAGAACATTGGCTAATGAATGCTTTCTGACAGAAGCAGCTATGTTGAGCACATGAATATGTGTCAATCCCGCTTAGCTTCACCAGGAAGAAATCCTCGCTAGCTTATACGCTCAAAATCCTTATCCACTATTTAAGCAACAAATCCCAAACACTCACCGGTAATGCTCCTGTGAACTCAAAGGGGCTTTTCAGTTCCATTCCCAAGCCTTCCAGGATGATTGTCCCCTGCACACAATAAGCGATCTCGCCCTTGAAGGCACCCCTGGTCGCCCCCACCAGGGATTTGAGGTTTGAAAGTTCAAACACCATGGTTCCCTCTTTGTGAAACACATCGGCATCAAAGCTGAGCTGGTTTTTGAGCTGGCCGCGTCCCACTTCTTTGCCATCCACCAGTATTTTGGCTGGGAAGCCCTTGAAATTGAAGCTGAGCCCATAGGGATTAAGCAGGATGAAATCCGCATTCAGCTCAGATTTGCTGATCCCCATATCTCCCACATAAGTTCTGGTGAGGATGAAGATATCCTGTCCGCTTCCCCCTCCCCCACCGAAGTTGGTGAGCTTATCCTGCAGATGTTCTTTCAAGGAGAGATCGTAGGGCTCTTCAAAGCTAAAGCGTTTGGAGATTCCCATTGCTCTGGCATCACCCTTGCCAGCGATGAAGAAGTGCACATTGTGATTGATATTACTGACGTTCTGGATCAAAGGCCGGGTAAGCAGATCCACATCCAGATCCACATTGATGCTCTTCTTTTTGGGCAGGTCCAGGCTCTGCTTGATCGCAGCAGTTCCCACCCGGAAGCGGTTTTTATCCAGCAAATCAAGCTTCAGGGAGCTCAGGCGGATTTCATAGTTATTGGGGTTGTGAACGATTACGGAGAGCTTTAGCCGGGTGCGATCCGCAGAAAAGCTCTGTAGTTCAACATCTTGAATCTTCTCCACTTCGGGTGTCTTGAAGATCAATTTACATGAGCTGAAAAGCAGCATCAAGCCAAGTATTGCCAGGATATAGTGTCGCATTGAGTTACCTCGCATCATCCAAATCTTCTTGCCCAGATCTCCAGGGCTATTACATTGAACAGCATTTCGGCATCGCCATCACGTCCTTTGAGATAGTTTTGCCATTTATCATGCACTTTAGCCACATTCCAGATTCCGCGTTTGCGAAACTCCGGGCTGTGCAGGATTTCATTTATAAAGGGTTTCAATTCATTTCTCATCCACCGCCGGTAAAAGGGGCTGCCAAAGATGCCCTTGTCCTTGCGCTCAGCGATCTCCGAGGGAACACAACTTTGCATCGCTTTACGGTGAATTACCTTGCGTAGAGGAGGTTGAATCTTATACTCAGAAGGCAGGCTAAACACAAAATCCACCAGCCGGTGATCCAGAAAGGGCACCCGGCTTTCCACGCTGTTACCCATGCTCATGCGATCCTCAAAGTGCAAAAGAGTCTGAATCGAGGTGTTGCGCATCATATTGAAAAGGAAATTAGAGAGGCGGGAAGCGGGAATATCCTGAATATGTGCCAGCAAACCGTCTTCACTCTGCGCTTTGGCCTGATTCTTGAATTCATCACTGAAGGGATCAAAACGATAGGCCCGGAATTCCAGATTATAAAGCTGGGATTCACTCAGCATCGTACTCAGGCCAATTTTGCCTAGTTTGGCCAGATTCAAAAGCAGGTTTTTGTCCATGAATGCCGGCAGCTCACGGGCAAATCTGCCCAGTTTGAGATTCCGTAACTGATCGGCATAATAGCGATAGGCAGCATGTTGATAACCTGCCGAAATCTCATCTGAGCCCTGTCCGGATAATAGCACCCGGATACCATGATCGTGAGTGAACTTCATCAGAGCATATTGCGATACAAATCCTGAGGCCAGCGGCAAATCGTTCAGATAGGTGGCATCTGACCACCAGGCGATGGCATCCTGAGCCGATGGGGCAATCAGATGTGATTCTGCACCGGTATGTTGGGCCACTTTGGCGATCCAGCGTCGTTCATCCAAAGCCGGATCATCCTGGTAATATGTGGAAAATGTCTTGAGCGGATAATCCAGACTTGAGCTCGCTGAACACACAATGGCGCTGGAATCCATCCCTCCGGATAATGAGGCGGCGATCTCCACATCACTGCGCAATTGCAGCCGCAATGAATCCTGAAACAACTGCCGGTACTGCTCCACTGCATCCGGGAAGGATATGCTATTCTGCTCAAAAGTCTCGATCTCCAGGGAGTAATATTCCGAAATCCGGATCTGTCCATCCTGAACTATCAGTTGATGCCCTGGAAGCAGGGAATGCACGCTTTGCCAATAGGTATCATCATCATAGACCATCAGGGCATTAATTTTCATGCTGCGCCAGATCATTGCCTGGTTCAGATTTTTGGATATTGGCGCTTCCAGCAATTGCTTGATCTCGCTGCCCCAATACATGATGCCATCGGAAACAGCGTAATAAAAGGGTTTGATGCCATAGCGGTCACGACTGCAAAAAAGCTTCCGGGTTTTGATATCCCAAAGCGCAAATGCCCACATCCCGTTGAGCCGGGATTGCAGAGCTTCACCCCAGGCGTGATAGGCTTTGATGATCACTTCCGTATCGCTATGGCTGAAAAAACTGTAGCCCAGAGTCTCCAATTCCGCCCTCAGCTCCAGATGGTTATAGATCTCGCCATTAAAAATGATCGCCAGCCCCAGCCCTTCATCATACATCGGCTGATGCCCGCTTTCCTGCAATTCCACAGTGGGTAACCTGCGAAAGCCAAAGCCCAATTGTGCCTTATGATCAGTTTTGTGAAAGCAGATGTGAGATCTCACATCGGCAGGAGAATCTTCTCCACAGTAGTTATAGATCTTTCCAGATGCCACATCTACCATCAGGTAACCCTCATCATGAGGCCCCCGATGCGCAATCAGATCTGTCATGTTTTTCAGCAGAGTAAAATCTATACTTTGATCCGCTTTATAGCAGTATATCCCAGTGATTCCGCACATTTATTCTCCTTCTGAGTAGCACTCAAAAGGATGCTCAGTTACAGTCAAGAGAAATGTGGATTTCACTGCAACATCCTGCGTTGCGCAGCAACCCATCTCGTGACGAAGTCACCCATTTCGCTGCGAAGCAGCCCATCTCGTTGCGCAGCAACCTATCTCGTGACGAAGTCACCTATCTCGTGCCGCAGGCACCCATTTCGTGGCGAAGCCACCCATTTCCTAAATAAACAGATTCAGATTGCTCTGCTCCGCTTCTTCCAGGTAACTGGCAACGCCGCCGATGCTTACGCCATCGATCAATTCACTGGCTTCCACACCCAT
>JALNYD010000168.1 GCA_023230025.1 Candidatus Cloacimonadota bacterium
TAAGGATCAGCACCACCACCGGGATGATGATGAAGGCAATGACTATCTGCCGAGTGTGTTTCAACTTATAATTCATAGTTTTTTCCAGATGAGTATAGTCTTTTATGGGGCCTCAATTTTGTCAAGTTCTATCTAAAACGGTGCTTAACGATTAGCAGGGCTTTTCAGACAAGCCGCTAAACCTGCTTCTACAAGCAGGAGCCTGGCAGCCCAGAAGGCAGAGGCGCCGGAATTCCTAAAATAGCAAAAACCTTCCGTGATAATGGCTCCCCCTTGCCCATTATCCACACCGATCATAGGCGCAGCTTTTTCATGATGGAATTCCCTATACACCAGGATTTTTTGGAGCTCTTTACAACCCGGTGGGTAGCCAGAAAAATAGGCTCTCTTTCGGTTCGTTAGCAGCATAAATCTTTTAACCATTCATTCCGCTAATTTGAGCTGTATGAGCATTCTGTACTGTAGGGGCGCTCGCTGAAGCGCCCATGTGTCATTGCGCTCATAAATGGGTCTGAATATTACATAGGCGGTACGGCAACCGCCTGTACTGTAGGTGTAAACGCGGGTTTTGAACTCCAGACAGCGGGTGTGGGTGCGGCATTTAGCCGCACATTTGTTATTAAATACGCGTCTGGAAGACGCGTCTACAATAGGCGGCTAAATGCCGCCTCCACACTAAAGAGTGCCATCGGCACGGTATTTTAGATAGATAGATATGTATTTAAAATTGCCGAATTGGGTGGCAGCCTCACTCTCCCTTGATTCTTCAGCGTAGCATTAGCGGGATATCCGCGCCAGCGAAAAGCGGGCCTATCTGCGCATCCGGGAAATCTTTGCCCTGGCCATGGATTACGATCCCCAAAGCCGGACCGCGCAGACCTTTTTTCTACATACCGGATGAGTGGGAATGTATCTTGAACAATGAATAGCTTGACATAATACTGCGAATCCGAATGAATGGCAACATCAAAGAGCATTGTCTGCAAAGCAGAGTATGCAGAATATGCACTCTGCGCAAAAAGGGCGATGTCATCAAAGGGAAAAACCATGAATCAAAGCTTAGGTTCGTCACAATGCCCATAAGATCTCATGTCTGCACACAGATAGGGACTCCAAGCAAAATGAGCATATATCTATCAAGAGGTATCTATGGGTAATTTTATCACAAACAACGGCAAAGCCCTTTAGAGACTGGACTTCAAAAAACTAATCGAGGCGAGCGATGAGCTTAATATATGAGTGGATTTCTTTGTAAAAGCAAAAATATCAAAGAGTAATCTATGAGTTTTATTTGTTATAAAAAGCACACTCGAGGCAGGAACTTGCCTCATGAACTAAACCTATGGGGAGCGAATCATGCCAAGAGTATTTGACAATATTGCAGACACCTTACTCACATATATTTTAAACACTTTAGATCTTTCTTACAAAGCAGATTTTTGCGTGGGCTTTTTCAATCTAAGAGGGTGGAGCAGTATAGATAGAAATGTAGATAAGTGGAAAGGCAGAGAAGGCTCATGTGCTAGAATATTGGTCGGTATGCAAAGAATGCCCTTCGATGAATTGCGTTTAGCACTCCGGACAAATGAAGATGGCATTTATATGGACAATAAAACTGCCCTTGAGCTCAAAAAGAAGTGCGCTGAGCAGTTTAAGGAGCAGCTTTTGGTGGGAGTGCCCACAAACAGAGATGAAGCAGCCTTGCGCAAGCTTTCAGAACAGATAAAAGCCAAAAAAGTGATTGTAAAGCTACATCTCTCTTTCCCTCTGCATGCTAAACTCTATCTGATGCACAAAGAGGACAGTAACGCGCCCATCATCGGTGTCTTGGGTAGCAGCAATCTCACCATGTCCGGCCTCGAAAAGCAAGGCGAGCTTAATATCGATGTGATGGATCAGGATGCCTGCCAAAAACTGCAAAACTGGTTTGAAGAAAGATGGACAGATCAATACTGCCTGGATATCTCGGAAGCTCTGGTGGAGATCATTGATAACAGTTGGGCCAGAGAAAGCCTGATACCGCCTTATCACATATACCTGAAAATGGCATACCATTTATCCCAGGAAGCAAGATCCGGACTGAACGAATTCAAGATTCCCAAGTTGTTCAGAAATAAGCTTTTTGCCTTTCAACAGGCTGCTGTGCTGATCGCTGCCAAAAAGCTCTACAACCGTGGCGGTGTGTTCATCGGTGATGTAGTGGGGCTTGGTAAAACAATCACTGCCTGTGCCATCGCCAAGATTTTTGAAGAAGACTATTACTATTCCACCCTGATCATCTGTCCGGCAAACCTGATGGATATGTGGAATGATATGATCAATGAGTATGATTTGAAAGCCGAAGTGCTCTCAATGGGTGCGGTACAAAGAAACCTGGCTGACAAAAAACGCTTCCGTCTGGTGATAATCGACGAAAGCCATAACCTGAGAAATCACAAAGGCGAGCGCTACAAAACAATCAAGGCCTACCTCAGCGAAAACGAAAGTAAGGTCATCCTGCTTTCTGCAACCCCTTACAATAAAGAATACAAAGACCTCTCCAATCAATTGAGGCTATTCATCCAAGATGATCTGGATTTGGGCATCAGCCCGGAAGAATATATCCAAAGGATCGGTGGTTATCACCAATATGCCATGAAGCATCCGGACACCCCCATCCGTAGCATCAGGGCTTTTGAAAAAAGCTTCTCACCTGATGATTGGCGTCAACTCATCCGCCTTTACATGATCCGCAGAACCAGAACTTTTGTGCGAGATAATTATGCCATCCCGGACGAGCAGGGCGAATTGCATCTGCTTTTCCCCAATGGCACCAAGTCATACTTCCCCAAACGGATTCCCAAAAGATTGGGCTACACGATGCCGGATGACACCTCGCTTGATCAGTATTCCAGGCTATACAATGAAGAACACATTGATCTCATTGGCGGTCTGAATCTTCCTCGCTATGGGCTGGCTGGCTACGTTGATGAGGCAAAATGCAGCAGCCTGAAACCGGCTGAAATGCAGATGGTGGAAAACCTCTCCCGAGCCGGAAAACGCTTGATTGGTTTTTGCCGGACGAATCTCTTTAAACGCCTTGAAAGCAGTGGTTATTCCTATCTCTTGTCCTTGTGCCGGCACATCCAGAGAAACTATATCTTCATCTACGCCATCGAAAACCAACTCGATCTGCCCATTGGCAAAAACTATTCAGAAACCATCAGCTCGTTTTTGGATTACGAGGATTCCGATGACTTTGAAGACGATGCCATCATGAATGATGTGATCAGCTTTGAGTTTGACCCGGACTATTACATCGCCAAAGCCGAAGAATCCTATCAGCATTTTACTATGCCCAATGTTAAGAAAAAGTTCACCTGGATAGACAGCACTCTGTTTACCACAAACTTACTGCATGATCTAATGGAAGACACCAAGCTTTTAACGAACATAGTAGCGGCAAACTGTAGCTGGGATCCCTTGCAGGATAGGCAATTGCAGGCCCTGCATGACTTACTTACCAAGACTCATGCCACTGAGAAAGTGCTAATCTTCACACAATTTGCCGATACCGCATTGTATCTTCATCAGCAACTTAGTGAAATGGGCATCAGCGATATCGGAGTGGCCACTGGCGCAAGCGACAATCCCACCGAACTCGCCCGCAGGTTCAGCCCCACCAGCAATCATGCCAAGCCATCTGCCACTGATCTAAGAGTATTAGTAGCCACAGATGTGCTCAGCGAAGGCCAAAACTTGCAGGATAGCCACATCATGCTGAATTATGATCTCCCCTGGGCCATCATCCGCTTGATCCAAAGAGCCGGGCGCATCGACCGCATCGGTCAAAATGCCAAAGAGATATTGTGTTACAACGTCCTGCCGGAAAAGGGCATTGAAAAGATAATCAGAGTGAGAGAACGGCTCAAAACCCGCATCAATCAAAACGCGGAAGTTTTCGGTTCAGATGAAGTATTCTTTGCCGGAGATCCCACCAGCATCGTTGATCTTTACAATGAAAAAGCCGGAATCCTTGATGATGAGCAGGATGCTGAAATTGACCTGGGATCCTATGCCTATCAGATTTGGAAGCAAGCTACTGACAAGGATAAAGCTCTGCAAAAGAAAATCACTGAATTGCCAAACGTGGTATATTCCAGCAAAGCTGCCGGGGACGCCCCTTCAGGTGTAATCATATATGCCAGGACAAGTCACGAAAACGACGTTCTGGCCTGGCTGGATACACATGGCAATTTGATCTCCCAATCTCAAAAGAAAATCCTGGATGCTTCCGCATGCCTTGCCAATACAGCAGCATTACCGCGCATGCATAATCATCATGATCTTGTAGCCAAAGGCATCAAGGAGATCAATACTGCTGAACGTGATACTTCGGGTAGCCTGGGCCGTAAAAGCAGCATCAAACGACAGCTTTACACCAAGCTGGACGAATACATCAAAGAAAACGAAGGCACGATCTTTGTATCGGCAAATCTGGCAAAAGCACATGAAGCCATATATCGCTTTCCCTTGCGGGAAGATGCCAAGAGCATCATCAGCAGATACTTAAAAACCAAAGAATCCATCGAGGCTTTGGTTAAACTGGTAGAGTCGCTATGGGAAGCTGCCAAGCTTTGTACCGATCCTGATGACGGCAACTACTTTGATGAACCTCAGATCATCTGTTCATTAGGCATGGTAAAATAGGAGATACAATTGGATAAGAATACATTCTCTATCTTAGTACGCGAGTTCAAGTTCAAAGAGCTCTTCAACCGCATGGGATGGGATCGAGCCTCCGGCTCTTTTGCTTTGGAGCACAAAGATCAAAGCTACAATATCAGCATAATCTGCGATAAGAGTGGTTTCAAAGTGCTGCAATGCTGTGCACCCTCCGGCTCTCCCATCCCGTCCAAGATCGAAAGAATGAGCTTGCAATCCAAGCTCAAACGCAGATTCTATGAGCACCTGCTGATCTTTACGGATGACGCCCGGCAAAAGCAAATCTGGCAATACTCTTACAAACCTTTGGGCAAACCGCTGAAGACTATCATCACAGAATATAATATCAGCCAGGATCCCGGTTTGCTATATCAACGCAGTTCCGGCTTTATCTTCCAGATTGATGAAGAAGGAAACATCACTCTGAAGGACGTCATCAAACGCATGGCCGACGCGATCGACAAAAACTCCGAAAAGGTCACCAAGAAGTTCTACGATGGCTTTAAAAAACAACACGAAAAGTTTCTGAACCATATCAAGGGCATTGTGGGAAAAGATGAGAATAAGTGGTATGCATCTGTGATGCTCAATCGCCTGATGTTCTGCTACTTCATCCAGAAGCAAGGCTTTTTGGATGGCAACTTCCACTATCTCAACGATAAGCTGCAAGAATGCAAGCTTGTCCACGGCCGGGACCAATTCTATTCCTTCTACCGAAACTTCCTGCTGCAGCTTTTCCACCGGCAGCTTGGCAGCCCACACGATGAATCCGTGACTGGCATTTTTGGCAAAATCCCCTACCTGAATGGTGGTATCTTTTCTGAGCATGAGATCGAAAAGAAGTATCCGGAACAAATCAACATCAGTGATGAGGCCTTTAGCGCGCTGTTTAGCTTCTTTGATGAGTATCAATGGCATCTGGATACTTCAGAAACTGCCTCCGGAAGGGATATCAATCCGGATGTGATCGGCTATATCTTCGAGAAATACATCAACGACCGGGCGCAGATGGGAGCTTATTACACCAAGGAAGACATCACCGAATATATCGGTAAAAATACCATCCTGCCCTATCTCTTCGATGAAGTTCAAAGGCATTATCCGGAAGCTTTCAAGCCTGAAGAAGAGCTCTGGCAAAAGCTGAAAAGCAGTGAAGACCTCTATATCTACAAAGCCGTGAAACATGGAATCAATCCGGAAGATATCTGGCACGATCTGCCCAACGATGTCCGTGCCGGGCTTGATCCCGAACAAGAAAACCTCGTAGAACTCAGGCGTTGCTGGAATCGTCCTGCTCCCGCAGATGCCGCGCTGCCCACCGAGATCTGGCGCGAAGTGATCACCCGCCGACAGCGCTATATCGAGCTGAGAAGCCATATCGATATTGGCGACATCACCTCCATCAACGATTTCATTACCTACAATCTGGATATTCGTCAGTTCACTTTGGATCTGCTAAATGAGACCAATAACACCCAATTGGTCTATCAGTTTTACAAAGCTCTGAAGAATATTACTATCCTGGATCCCACCTGCGGTTCCGGTGCCTTCCTTTTTGCCGCCATGAACATCCTGGAAGATCTCTATGAAGTTTGCCTGATTCGCATACATGAGTTTGATATCGAAAACCCCGGCCGGATAAGCAAAGATATCAAAAACGAT
>JALNYD010000169.1 GCA_023230025.1 Candidatus Cloacimonadota bacterium
CTGTGAAATACTTCACGGCACTGTCTTCAGGGATAGTAATGTTATAGGTTCCGTTCCCGGTATCAGCAATAGTCATACCGGTATTCGGGGTCAAAGTAAGCCCCTCGGTAGTCCAATTGACTCCAGAACCGGTAGCGTCACTAACGGTGAGAGTTAAGGGCTTAGGAGTTCCATCGGCTACAATGGCCGTAGCTGTTGTGCTGCCGGTAGGAGCTTGCTTATCAACTTTCAAAGTGATATACTTAATCTCCTGATGCGCAATCGGAAGGTCAGTATCTTCATCTTCAGTGGTGATTGTGATCGGGATGTTAAAAGTACTGTTATGAGTCCAGGCATTGGAAATTGCATTGGGGATTGTACCATTCCAGGTAAGCGTCCAGACCCGTGATTCATTGGGGCTTCCCGCTGGAGCGCTGGAAGTTGGTTCCACGGTGGCATTGGCAGCCGCAGTTCCCAAGAGAGGTCTCAAATCAGCAGACCAGGTAGTAGCCATGGAGCGATATGCTCCACCAAACACGGTAGCAGTTAGAGTAAAGTTCTGCTGTCCGGTAACTGTAGGGCCAACGAATCCTTGATCATCTGCTGGGTCCCATAAACCATTCACGTTAGTTGCATGACCTGTAACGCCTCTGTGTTGGAAAGTGATTTCGTCGATACGTGGCTTGCCGTCAAGAATATTGATGGTAAGATAGTATTCGCCACTGTCGCGATGCCACACGTCGGCATTGTAGGGATAGGAAGGTGTGTTGTAGCGGCCAGGGTTGCTGGCATAATCCCAGGGAAGCATCACGATCAGCTTTGCATTCTCATGGGTTACTGTGCCTTCCAGGCCATTAACAGTCACTTCCAAATTGTAGGTCAAATAGTCTCCGCTGGCCAGTACATTGGTGACTGTAGCGGTGACAGGAGTTGCACCATTCATAATGGTGTTGTTGAATTCATCAACCAGCTTTACCTGCCATTGACCAGGGTTACCAAAGCTATCGATCAGGGGCTCAGAAGTGTACAGAGTGAAGCTGAGAGTATTCTCGGTCTCTGTAACCACTCGGGTTGCACCCGCAAGATTAATCTCTCTGGTGTTATCTACTATAGAGGTACCTGTACCTGAGATTAATTTGGGATTGGTGTTATCTGCCACAATACTAATATTGGGATAGATACCCGCAGGAGGATCTACATAACCGGGATCTGCCATAGGATTGGGCTCAATGTACAGGGTTACCGCCAAAGGTTCGGTTGCCATAGCACCCACTGCAGGAGCAAGATTTGAGTCCAGGCCGTTGAAGCTATAGGGAACTGGAATAAAGGGAGTTTCACCCACACCCAGGGTTCCGGTTTCTTCACGTACTAACGTATCATCACTCTTCTTAATTTCCAATCTCCAGGTCATGTTATCACCGGTGGGAATTGTGAAAGAAATATCGGTGGTGTCCTTCAGATTATCATTGGCAGGGTTGCTCACCGCATCATATGTGTACAGAGGATTGCCGGGAGAAAACACAGTTTCAGTTGCGGCAAGATTGTACACAGCATGATCCGAATCCGGGAATTGCGGGGCAGGCGGAATCACCAAATAGAAGCTGTCGGAATCAGAGGCATTAAAACTCTGGCTGGTGGTAACACCATTAAGAGTGTATTCGATAGCGTGCGAAATCACTTGAATGTAATTTGCAGGTCCATCGGCTCCACCAATGCTCCACAGAATACCAGGAGCCATTGCGCCCTTGGCAATCGGAATCAGATTTGCCGGTATGGTGATAGTTGCCTTGTTGGCAGCATTAAATTCACTTCTATTGATATACCTGGTTACAGGCGCTGGAACGTCAAGCTGCTGGAAACGAATCTCTACAGAGTTTGTCTCTCTGAGATAATCTTTGTTGTTTAAAGTCAGCTCGAAAGTCAGCAAATCGCCAGTCAGATAGTAATAACCCGTATGGGGTCCACTATAAGAGGGATCATCACTGTACTGCGCGTTCAGGTAGAAGTTTTTAAATGCACCATTAACTGTGGGTAAGCCACCAGCTACAGTAGCATGAGTGGAAACCACGTCCACGCCTTGCACCAAAGGAATGTTCATATAAACATTGGATACTTTGATCTGCAAAGCAGTTTGTGCTTTCACTATGTTACCAGCGTTATCTTGAACATACACTGACGCAGCATAATCTGTACCAGTGGTGGTACCAGTAAATATGGTGCTGGGCAGATCGCCAAGATTGAATGGTACAGAGACTATGCTGGAATAAGCAGCACCAGCTGCAAACGGAATTGCGATAGGGCTCAGGCTTTGATCAAAAGCAGCCATTACAATCCAGTCTGTTCCATTCCAGAACCACTTTTGAACTGGGTTGCTGCCAACCCGTTCGAGCACGTACCAATAGTTCTGATCTTCATAGCGAAGCTCGTTATCATCGGCTGTGTAATTTCTTTGGGTTTTGAATCTGGAGTCAAAGATAGCACTTGCTGCAGTTCCATTACCATAGTTGTAATACACAACTTCGCCAGCGTTCCATACATTGTTGTTGTTCTGGTCATTGATAAACCTGACAACTTCAAGGCTGGTTACAGCGCTGCCCTCTTCATCTGTTTCAGCAGAGAACTCGGGGGCAATATCAAAAGTTGGTGCAAGACCGTCAACAACTACATGCACACTGTTGATCGCCACATTGGCAACATGGGCAAGTCCACCAGTATTGAGAATGTGATGGTCATTGGGATCACCCATATCACCATCAAATGGGAACTCACCATTAGCAACTTCATCTGCTGGTACCAAAGAAATATCGGCTGAGTTACCGACATAATCTTTGACACCAACCAGAGTAATACCCATTGTGGTGAGGGCATTCGGGCTGATAATCTGCCCACTGTTGTTTTTGCCATCCCAGGTGACCCTCAGGACACCACCACCCAGAGCCGTAACAGTGGCTGGAGAATCCAGCAGGCTATAAGTTTTTTCGAAGCTTTCGCGAAGTTCAGGTGTGAATCTGAGTGTAAACTCGGTAGAACCACCTGTCGTATTCCAATCTGGAAGCCTCAGATAGATATCGAAAGTATTTGGATTAGTATTGAATCCATCCAGCTCAGTAGTGCTGGGTGAAAAGCGAAGTGGAAGGCCATTGTCATAATATAAATCCCAGGCACCAAACATATTGGGGGGATTCAGGTCGGCGGCAATCGGGAAGCCGGCTTGATTTTTGGATACCACGCGGTTCCAGGCAGGACTTGAGTAATATGGCCCAGCAGAACCTACAGTAATGGACTGCATTCTGCTGATTGTAATCGCTAAATCCGTTACATAAGCTGAAGGCAGGGTTCCTGCGTTTGGCGTATATGATATCGCGGCTGTGCCGTTTACAACCTCATAGGCAATTTCAGGAGCACCCGCAAAGGTCAGCCCCCAATTCACCCACACTCGTTCGATGTAAGGTCTGAAAGTAGCGATAACACTTACACTGTCATCAACCTTCATACGTTCAATTGAATTACTGTTGTTGATCCGCAAATACAAGTTCCCAGTAAAATCTGCATTATTCATGGATGGAACATTATCTACCGTGAAGGATTGTGGTCCGGTCACTGTAGTGGATCCATCTGCATTATATGCAGTTACTGTGAATTCGCGATTTGCGACACCATCAATGGTTCCCAACTTTACAGTATAGCTTGCTCTCCATTGACCTTGTCCGGGAGCATTTGATATCTTGTTCATAGCCAAGCTATCAGGTCCTCCGAATTCAGTAAGATCAAGAAAAGCTCCAGTAAACTGCAAATCGGTATCAGAGATGTTGTTCAAGTCAACAGCAGTGATCGTTATTGTACTACCTATTCCCAAGGTAGCGCCACTGGCCGGAACCGTCGAAATCTCGGCGATCGTTAACTCCGGCGGAGCAGCGAACAACGAAGTAACTGCAAGAACAAACAACACTACCAGCAGTAGTGTAGTGCGAACATTGCTTTTCATTTGCACCTCGCTTCCTTTAATATAGTTTCATAATTGATTGGTATTGCACCATAATGTAAAACGCGAATATAGCTCGTTTTACGTATAATTTCGTTCATGATTTCTCCTTGTTGCCAATTCCCGCAATTGCAGAAACTGACCATATTACTACTATCGAAAATTGATTTATTGTCTGAGGCATGCTGAGGATACATGGATGTGCAATTCGCACGTCCTGTATATTTGGGCTTGGTTTGCATTGTTTGATAAGCCTTGGCAGGAACCACATTGATGCCCAGCCTTGCGTTTGTCCGATGGGCAGACGCAGCGCAGCCTGTTGTTTCAGAGATTGGGATAATCTCCGATGCCCTGAATTTTGAAAACCTGATATTAGTCATATAAAGCTATCCTATGCCCTTCTCAAGCGCGAGAAGCCGCTGTGGACTGTGCTCTCAAGCTCCCATCCCTTGATGGAAAATAAATAAACAAAACATGCATTGGCACCTCTCTGTTTCATATTCATATTCAATGCTTTGCAGCTATTTGCCACAAGGCTACCGGGTTCATCATTTTGCTTTCAACTGAAAACTCTTTCTGTAACATACTCGTTCTTGTTCTCACTCCTTTGGTGAAAAAACTTCATCACGAGAGCAAGACAATAGCATTGAGATTATTTGTCAAGCAATTTGATCGCATTTTTCAGGCATTCTCTTAAATTATTGCGATTAATCAACATGAACTCCAGGCTCAAAACGACACTATTTCCCCAAATACGCATCAATACAGGCTTTCTGACCTGTTACCAAATTCACTGCCCTTTGTCTGCCCAATCATGGTTTTTTTTTACACATACCATATTCTCTTATTGGGAATTAAGCCCTCTTCTGCTATATACACTCAAACTATCCGCTTAGAATCTGGTGACTCATAAGTTCGAGAAATACCAGATCGGATGACAAGGCGGATAGAACAAATCATATCGTGTTTAGTTTGAAATGACATAATCCATGCCCAGCCCACCACCCAATATTGTATGGGGCTCCGCCCCATGCCCCGGTAAGATTATGTCATTTCAAAGTGGAAACTGTATCAGATATCAGAAATGCTGAGGTGGAGAAGCTGTACAAATTGTCCCTGTGACTTCACCTTGTTTCAAGCACAACAAACCACATTCAAGGATGACGCTTCCACACCCGATGCTTCACCCCGGTTTCAGCACTATATCACCCCATAATCTCCGCATGGCACGGGGGAAATATGGGGTGATGTAGTGCTGAACATAGCGTGAACCCGGGAGGAAGGAGGGCGCTTGATTATTGTAGTGGCTCTCTAGTCCCGGGACGATAGGTATGGTATCATAATTAATACTGAATATGGAATATGTCGTTGATTATGCCGTCCCGAAGGGACTCGATTTTCTTTGCATAGAGTTTCTATCTCAAATGGCATCCCGGGATTCACCATGGCTTAACGTTTCGTGGTTTCTATCTGACATGCCATCCCTTTTTTCGCCATAGCTTAACGTCTCGTGACTTCTATCTAAACCCAAATGAAACAACTTTCACAACTGATAATGAAAGCCTGGAGATAGGATAGCAGACGTCTCGTCTGCATAAGCAGCGAAGCTGCTTTCAATTACGGAACTCCGTTCCATCGACACGAGACGTATCGAATCCTATGGCTTTCATTTCGGGACTCCGTTCCGTCGACACGAGACGTATCGAATCCTATGGCTTTCAATTTCGGAACTCCGTTCCATCGACACGAGACGTATCGAATCCTATGGCTTTCAATTACGGAACTCCGTTCCGTCGACACGAGACGTGTCGAATCCTATGGCTTTCAAGTAAAATGCCATGCACATTGAATACCCTGAGTCCACGGGGCGTTAGTTTAGATAGACTGAGGATAAAACGCTGATCTGAGTCCCTGACGGGAGTCACAACGCCATGTCACACAAGCTCTGCAGCCGTGTGCAACGGTCTTCATCTGCAAACGAGGACCTATGCAATCCTCCCAGAGAAAGAGCACAAAAACCCCTGCCGAAACAGGGGTTCTTTATACTTCAGATACTTGATATTCTTTTAATTAAAGCCTTGAGAGATAGCTTCACCGAGATCGAAGATAGGCAGATAGATCACGATGATGATCGTTCCCACTACCAGGGCCATAATAACGATCAGGAGCGGTTCAATCAGGGAAGTGAGGCGATCAATCACGCTATCCACGAGTTTCTCATAGAATTGCGCTGCCTTACCCAGCAATTTATCCATGTCACCGGTTTCTTCACCTGTGGCAAGCATTTGCAGCAAAGTGGGAGGGAATTGTCCGGTTCTGCGGAAGGCATTAGCAACGCCATAACCTTCTTTAACCAGCACTCTGGCTCTGC
>JALNYD010000013.1 GCA_023230025.1 Candidatus Cloacimonadota bacterium
CCAACTAAACATGTGTGCATGTCATATCTTACTTTCCTGTAATGTGATATCATCTGTTGTCCAAGTGAGAACGATTTGAAGTTTTCGGTGAGGGTTTATAGTAAATCGTACATCGTAACTCGTACATCACCTACTATGTTGACCCTAAATCGAGAATTCCCAATTCGAGACCTGCCCATAATTCTCAATTGTCAATTCTCAATTCTCAATTTAGTTGTTTTTCCTTGACACCAGCCCCAGCCGCAAGAAAATGCCTTTCATCGCAATGCCCCGTAAATGTACATTGTAAATCGTAGATTGTGAATCGAATTCTGGCCGCAGGCCACTCATTCTCAATTCTCAATTGTCAATTCTCAATTAATGTTGCATAAGCGACGGGGCGAAGCTGTATTATTGAGGATATATGAAAATCTCCAGTTACCTGCCAGAACGAGTATTAAGCAACGAGGAGCTGTCTGAGCTCTTCCCCGAGTGGACTCCCAAAAAGATCGAGAAGAAGCTGGGGGTCAGGACACGGCACATCTCTGCTCAAGATGAGACCGCGCTGGACATGGCCGTAAAAGCATCCGAAAGGATATTTGAATCTGTAGATCGCGGCATTATTGACTACCTTTTGTTATGCACTCAGAGTCCGGATTATCTGCTACCAACATCAGCTTGCATTCTTCAGGATCGTTTGGGATTAAGAACAGAAATCGGAGCATTAGACTTTAATCTTGGTTGTTCAGGTTTTATATACGGCTTGTCTTTAGCTAAGGGTTTGCTGAGCGCTGGTATTGCCGAGAATGTGCTCCTGGTAGTATCAGAGACCTATTCAAAGCACTTACACCCTCGGGACAAGGGCAACAGAAGCATTTTCGGAGACGCAGCATCAGCAATGCTTGTGGACAAGAGCTTTTTATCCAAGATTCATGAGTTCGCTTTAGGTACTGATGGCAAGGGTTGGAGTAACTTGATAATACCCAATAGCGGTATGCGCAACATACTGCACTCTCAAGCTAATGACTGGACGGATGAAAACGGGGTTTTGCACAATGACGATAAGCTGTTTATGAACGGCCCCGAAATTTTCAATTTCACGATTGAAGCAGTGCCCAAACTAATAAATCAGGTGCTAGAGAAAAACAGAATGAGCCTTGACGATATTGACTATGTGATATTTCATCAGGCCAATCAATACATGCTACAGTACCTTAGAGATATTGTCGGTATTACTGAAGATAAGTTTTTCATCGACATGACAGATACCGGAAATACAGTATCAGCCACAATTCCCATAGCTCTTGAGAAGTGCTTACGTGATGACATAGTCAAGCAAGGTGACCAGGTGCTGCTAGCTGGTTTTGGTGTAGGTTATTCTTACGGGGCTACAATAATTACTATATAGGAGATTATCATGACTACTAATGAGTTTATGGTACAATTAGCAGATTTGATCGAGATCGATGATGCGCTAAGCTTGGAATCCAACCTGAAAGACTATGACGAGTATGATTCAATGGCAATCATGTCCTTGGTGGCATTTGTACACAAGAACTTTGGTAAGCAGTTTAATGCTCGACAATTGAACCAGGTGGACACGGTGGAATCATTGGTTGAACTGATCGGTAGGGATAGCTTCAGCGCATAATGCTATGGTCTGATTCAATACTCAAGGATAAGAGAGTCCTAATTACCGGGCATCTTCGGGCATAGGTAGGAGTTGCGCCATCTTATGCAGCCAACTAGGCGCTAGAATCATAGCCTGTGGTAGGGATGAAAATCGTTTAGCGCAAACTCTTTCCTCGCTGTCCGGAACTGAAAACATCAGCCTCGATTTCGAATTGACTGATGAACACCAGATTGAAGAGAACTTCCTGAAGCTGAAGGGAAGTGAGCCAGTATCAGGATTCATACATTGTGCTGGAATAGAAAGAACCAATCCATTGAAGACCATCTATATGGAAGAGTTTACTGAGATGTTCAAGGCCAATGTAGCCTCAGCTGTAATCATATGCAAGATGATTACCAAGCCCGGAATGTATGTCAAGCGCGGCCTGAGTATTGTGTTGATGTCGTCGGTTAGTGGGTTGACAGGCGAAAAGGGAAAAATTGAATATTGTTGCACCAAATCATCACTCCAGGGACTTGCAAAAGCGCTTGCATTGGAGGTTGCCAGCAGGGGCATAAGAATAAACAACATATGCCCCGCAATGGTGAAATCCGAAATGCTTGAACGAATGTTCTTAAGCTTGCCCGATGAATCTGTTCAAAGCATTAGAGATAAGCACTTGTTAGGGATTCCGGGGCCTGAGGATGTGGCGAACTTGGCCGCCTATCTAATATCTGATCTTTCTCGCCATATTACTGGAACAGTGTTATCTATAGATAGCGGATACACAATCAGCTAGAATGCAGTTTACATCCATACCATTTTTCATATTTCTATTTGTTATCGTAGTAGCTTACTATTTTTTGCCGCATAGATATCGCAACTATCTGCTGCTGGCAGCAAGCTACCATTTTTATTTCAGTATACAACCTGATTACCTTGTGCTTCTAGTGGGATCAACATTGGCAAACTACTTCTTGGGTAGAGGGCTAGAAGTATATCGCAATAGGAAAAAATGAACTGCTTGCTGTTGGCTTGATCTTTAATCTTGGTATTCTTTTCTTCTTCAAATACTTCAATTTCTTCGGAGATCAGATCAATGCCATCTTTTCTTCGTTAAGCTTAAATCTCAGCATTCCACATCACAGTCTCATCCTGCCTATCGGAATTTCCTTCTATACTTTCATGGCATTAGGGTACATCTTGGATGTTTATTGGGGAGATATTAAGTCACAACGCAATCTGCTAACATTTTCTGTGTATATGGCTTTTTTCCCTCAAATCCTTTGTGGTCCGATCGGAAGAGCCAAGAACCTGTTCAAGCAGTTTACAGATGATCACCCACTGCTCTATGATAACTTTGCTAATGGATTCCGGTTGATTCTGTGGGGACTGTTTAAAAAGATGGTTGTCGCAGATAACATAGGAGCTTATGTTGATGCAGTTTACAACAACATACCCATGCATTCCAGCTTAACTTTGATCGTAGCAGCCCTGCTCTATCCATTACAGCTCTATGCAGACTTTGGTGGATACACTGATATTGCCAGAGGAGTGGGTAAGTTATTGGGCTTTGATCTAATGGTTAACTTCAGAACTCCCTATGTGAACTCCACCTCAGTAACAGATTACTGGAAACGTAATCATATATCTCTTACAACCTGGCTGAAGGACTATGTGTTTTATCCATTTATGGGCACAAGTTCATCTAAACTGAAGGTCTATGTAGGAATCCTAATCATGTTTGTTGCAAGCGGTATATGGCATGGCGTAGGTTGGATGTTCATTATCTGGGGAGCATTGCAAGCGGGATTTCTGATTATGGAAGACCTCACAAGCTGGGACAAGAAGCTTATCGGAAACAAGTTCTCAAAAACGTTCAAGAAGATATTTACATACATGATTATATCTCTCGGGCTTGTATTCTTTAGGGTGCCTTCAATCAACGAGCTAGGCATATGCTCAATTCAATACTTAGCAATAACTGGACATTGTATACGGGGGGGAGTAGTACTTCGGTATTCATAGCTATAGGGGTTATGATGTTACTAGTGCTGGAGATTATGCTTGATAAGAAACAGATGGATCAATTCATCGCTGAAAAGCATATTGTGCTGAGGTGGGGAACATATTTATCATTGATGATGGTAATACTACTTATCGGAGTTCTTGATGGCCAGGCCTTCATATATTTCCAATTCTAGTGTTAATCAAGTAGCTCAGAAGGCTATTGTCTTTTTGGCTCTATCATGGATTATCAGTAGTAGTATCTATTATGGTCTTAACTATATGTACATGAGATCATATGGAGGGAATTCCGGGGCTCAAATAAATCATGTAATCAGGACACAATATGATGCCTACATATTCGGAGCATCAAGAGCATCCCATCATTATGACCCATCCATAATCGAAGGGAAGCTAGGCTTAAGCTGCTTCAATGCCGGAGATGACGGTAAGAATGCCACTTACCAATTCGGAATCTTGCAAATGCTACTCAAGAAACACACTCCTAAGCTCATTATCTACGAAATTGGTGACCTCACACCATCATTGGATGGAGGCACAATTGACTTATACCCATATTACTATAATGACCCAGACATCAGGAGGATACTGATTGTTAGGGACAAATGGGCGAAGGTTAAGTTTACCTTCCCTCTATATGCGTATAACCGGAAGATTTTTAATGTATCTAAGGGTTACTTAAAATCATCCCCTCCATTCAGAACAGGTTACAGACCAATTCCAGGGGTAATGCACCCTGGTGAAGTACAAAGAATAGCAGCCTCTGCTAAAAGTATTAGCACAAGTGAGTTAGTTGACTCTCATGCAGTGTCGAGCCTGTGTTCATTTGCGAACATATGCAGGGACAGGGGAATTGATCTGATATTCAGCTACTCACCATCCTATGTCCCTAGCAAGCCTATTGGTATGGATGTCATTCATTCCATTGCCATGGATTACAATATTCCAGTTATGCTCTATGGTGAGACTCCGCAGTTCAGTTATAAACCACAACTGTTCAAAGACGCTGGTCATCTGAACGATAATGGGGCGATGCTATTCACAGATGTATTCGCAGACTCATTAGCTGTTGTTCTGCGTTAGTACAGTAAAATTTCTTGTCTAGCCTAGATCAAGTCATTTTGGTGCAGAGAGCATATATCAATTTCCGATTGGATCAGGGATTATCTGTTCTTCCCTCTGTCAAAGATCAGTAGCGCAAAGACATAGCAGATATTCTTCGTACCTATGATAGCCATGGCTCTATGTGGTTTATGGCATGGTCCGGCTTGGCACTTTGTCTTATGGGATGCGTGGCATGGAGTCGGTCTTTGTATCATCCTTACAAATTGCTGGAGCCGCCTGCGCAGATCGATGGCATCCGGGTGGCTGGATTGAAAGACCTTGCTGCCTTTAAGCTCAACGCGGTCTCAGGCCGAGGAAGCAAGAAGGATTTTTGGGATGTGGAGGCTTTACTTCTGCATTTCACACTGAGGCAAATGCTGGATTTCTTCACTCAAAAGTATCCGATGGCAGAGCTCTGGCATCTCATCAGATCGCTTACCTATTTTCGTGACGCAGATAATGAGCAAATTGAGATCCTCGATCTTCAGGGGCGAAGCTGGGAAGCCGTCAAAGAACGAATCATCAGTGCTGTCATGGATGAGAGAATAATTGAGGATTAGAGATCGCAGAATATGAACACTAAGATAACCATTATTTGATTGAAAAAGGGAGATAGAATGGCTGAATCGAGCAAATTTACCTGGGTCCAAACGCACAAAGAGATCGTGCAGTATCTCAAGAATATGAAGGACAGGCAACCGGAATTGATCGCCGAATTGGAGAAATCTGGGGTTGATGGACTAAATGATCAAGATGTTCAGGGACAGAAGATCAAACTTGAAGAGATAGATCCTTTTTCGTTCTTCTTTTTCATCTATAAATACGGAGATCAAAAACGACTCCAAGTCTTACAGAACATTGCAAAGAGTTTGAATATTCATACTCCAACAGATGTTGAAGGAGTCCCTACTACCTATAACCTGTACATACGAATGTTCCAGGATAAGGCAACGAGAGTAAATGACGAGATCGACCGCTTATGGTCGTTTTTTTTCAAGGCAATTGAGTATAAACTAGAAGATCAAGATTTCGAGGATATTCTAAGGATACCAGGGATGGGAATTATAAAACTGACAGAGGCACTTTTCTTGGTTGATCCTGAACACTTCATGTGTATCGACGCCCAAACAAAACCATATTTGAGAGAAGATCTGCAAATTGATTTGAATTTTGACACATACAGAGGTTATCAGAAGATTCTTGAGACAATCAAAGATAAGTCTGAGATGCCATTTTATGAGATATCCGGTAAGGCTTGTATCAAGTATCAGCAGGAAAATACAGCCTCTTACTGGGTATTCCAATGCAATCCTCAATATTACGATATTGCTGGTGCGTTAGGCACGGAACGCCCAATCAAGTGGAGAGTCGTTGCACATAAGAACAAGATTCGAATTGGAGACAGAGTCATATTATGGGTCACTGGCACTGACGCTGGATGCTACGCTTTAGCAGAAGTAACCTCGGACGTACAAGTCACCACAAGCGACTATTGGGAACAAGGTTTTCGGAAGGATCAGTCTGAGGAACAGCCTGAACTTATGGTCGAGATAACTGTAAGGTATAATCTTGCTAAAAACCCTATACTAAAGTCCAGAATATCTGAAATCCCGGAGTTGACCAACCTAAATGTTGGTCTGCAGGGGACTAATTTCACAGCTACCAAGAAGCAGTATGAGACATTGGAAAGGCTGGCTCAAGCTTCAAGTTCCGAAAAGGGCACCATAAAAGACAGGGAGTTTATGGATAATCCACCAAGACCAAATTTCGAACATAGAACCAAGCATCCGCTCAACCTGATCCTGTACGGCCCTCCTGGCATAGGAAAGACCTATAACACTATCAACAAGGCAGTTGCCATCGCAGACAGCATATCTGAAGAGAAATTGAAGAGAAAATACCTGACTAGGGACGCTCTGACAGCAAGGTACCGGAAATTGGTTGATGAGGGAAGGATCGTCTTCACTACTTTCCATCAGAGCATGAGCTATGAGGATTTCATCGAGGGGATAAAACCAGTCTCCAGAAAGGATGGCTCCCTCAGTTATAATGTGCTGCCGGGTATCTTTAAAACAATCTGTGAGCAATCCTCTCAGGAAAATTTGAGGGCTTTAGTCCCGTATCCCAAGGTATCAATACCCAGAGAGGACGGTATCGCCTCCATCAGTGATCAGGACTTCAGTAGGCTGTATGATGCTTATCTTGAAACCCTGCCTGATGATAGCGAAACTAAACGTTCCAGAGTGATTCTGTACACTGTAAGAGGAAATCCTTTTGATGTTTATAGGACTGCTAACAGGTTGGGTATCATGGTTCGAGCAGGGTCAAAGCGTACACCAAGTCAGATATCAAAAAATGAATTGCTACTGGTTTACAGAAAGCGAAAGAGGCCCAATCTCATATCTTATGAAGAAATTCTGATCGATGAAATCCTGAAACTGCGTAGCGCTGAGCCAGAGCCCTCCGTCGATAACAGTTTTGACCAGGCATACGCCAGACTCTGCTCTGATCTGAAATCTATGCCGGAGCCTGTGATGAAGGTCTGGACGCCCAACGGAACTGAGTTTGGAATATCCCTGAATGGTAATGGCAATCTAACAGTGCATACTGCTCCAGAGTTCAAGCCAAGTGTAACCATAACAAGGCAAAACATCTATTCCCACGCGATTGGAGAGGATGTCCCCCCATACGACAAGGGCTATTTCCTGGGTGTGCTGAGGCTATTGATTGATAAATACGGCTTCGAACATAGTATTCAAGACGCTTTTTCAGGGGCTGGAAACAGTCCGGAAGATTTTGAAACACTCTATGAGCTTCTAATTGAAGAGATCAGAGATAAACTATCCCACAAAGAGAAATATCTCTTGCAAACAAAAATGGATCGTCCGCTGGAAGTAGTCAGGATACTGTCTAATAATACATTGGTTGTCAGCAGCCCGGATAATCGAACCTATGAAATTGACGTGCCGGCATTGCGTAAGTTATTCTTATCGGGAAGAGATCCTAATACTTCTTCAAGTAAAGACATCGATGAGATTACAGGCAAGTGGCACAGTTCCGCATACAGGGCTATATGGAGCAAGATCGTCCAGATATCTGATAGCCTGCAAACTGCGTCTCCTGATGACCTTGTAGCAAACGTGGAAACGAGTGACACCGATGGAATTGAAGAGAGAATCATCGATTCACCTCAAGCACCTAAGGTCCTGATTATCGACGAGATCAACCGCGGCAACGTTTCCCAGATCTTCGGCGAACTCATCACTCTGATCGAGCCGGATAAACGCTCCGGAATGAAGGAAGCCCTGGAAGTGACTTTGCCCTACAGCAAAGAGAAGTTCTCAGTACCACCAAATCTGTATATCATTGGCACCATGAACACCGCAGACCGCAGCGTGGAGGCTCTGGATACAGCCCTCAGACGCAGATTCAGCTTCTGCGAGATGACCCCGGATTACATCCTTCTGGCTGGCAAAGAAGAGCAGGGAATCGATCTTGCCGGCCTGTTGAGTACCATCAACCAAAGGATTGAGGGCTTATTAGATAAAGACCATGCCATCGGACACAGCTATTTCTTGAGGGTAGCTAATGGCGAGAGTAGTCTAAAAGCCGTGTTTTTCGATGAGATTATTCCTCTCCTGCAGGAGTATTTCTATGGCAATTTCGGCAGGATCGAACTGGTACTGGGTAGAGGTTTTGTGAAGTCAAGCCCGGTTACCCAGTCAATTTTTGCTAAACCCTCGCCCGATAATGATGAGTTCAATGACCACGTCCGCTACACCTTGGTTCGCCGGGATGATATGGATGACGATGCCTTCCGGAGAGCGCTGCGGGTTCTGATGAAAGCGAGCGATGAAGCCTAACAAGATCAGCGTGTTCGAGTATGACCGGCTTAAAACAGGCCGCGAGTATAACGGAGTGCCTTTCACAGAGACTCTTCTGGAGTCTTTGGAACGCTTTCACTCCTCCAGTAAGACCCGGTATTACAATCTGATTCACAACGGAGTTGAATTCTGCGAATATGTGGGAGTTATCCAGGTGGATGGCATCCAGATCGAGGTCTTGCCAAAGCTGGATCGCAATGGTGGTGATGTAAATGCTTGGCGGGACTTGCTGATCGGCATGCTTCGGGAAGTTGGTATGTTCAGGGTTTCTGCACCCAGTACCAGTATGCTGACCCTGAGTTCAAACTCGATCCTTGAACTCTATTTCGATCTCTTCATCACAGAAGTGGAATACCTGATCCGCACCGGCCTGATCAAACAATATCGCAGGCAAAGCCTTAACCAGACTTCGCTCAAGGGCTCGCTGGACTTTCCTAGGCATCTGGCCAAGAATCTGGTGCATCAAGAAAGATTCCTCACCAATACCTCCGTGTATGATCAGGATCACGTCTGGCACAGGATAATCAGCCAGGCTGTCACCCTGATCCGCCTGCTCTCCCAAGACACCCAGATCCACAACCGGATTGGAGCTTTGGAACTCAATTTTCCCCAAGTATCCAGCCAAAACATCTCCGAAAGTACCTTCAACAAGCTTGTCTATACCAGAAAAACCGAAGGCTACCGCACCGCGATCGAGATTGCCAGGCTGCTGCTATTGGGCTTTCACCCGGACCTCACTGCAGGGGCAAACACCGTCCTGGCCTTGATGTTCGACATGAACCTACTCTGGGAAAGCTTCATCTATCACAGCCTGAGAAAGCAGTTCCTGGTCAACTCGGCTCCATATTCGGTGAGAGGGCAACACTCCACAGACTTTTGGGCGACAGGATCTTGCAGAAGGTATTTGCGGCCGGATATCTATCTGGAAAACAATGATAATGGATGCAGATATGTATTGGATACCAAGTGGAAAGACGTCGCAGGTGCCGGACCCTCACCTTCTGATCTGCAACAGCTATTCGCCTATTCCCAGTTCTTCCGCTCTGCCAGAAACGCATTGGTGTATCCTGGTCATAACAACAGCGTGCAAAGCGGTAGCTACGCCCTCAGAACAGATTGGGCCGATTCTGTATCTTGTAGCCTTATTCAGTTGGGTGTTGGCTCAAACATCAAGAAATGGCAGGAAACCATCTTTCAGGCTGTTATAGACTGGATGGAAGCAGTGTAAGGAGGAAGATATGTGAAGTGGATTACTTCGTTAGGACAAAATCCCGCATTCTTTAAGGTGTGATATTTCATATTTGATATGCGAAATATGCATGATTGAGATACAAGTCCTTCATATCATGCTGATAGAAAGAAGCGGCATGATCTAAGTGTGCCATAAGCACTTGACCAGTATTACATCATAGTCATCTCATGCTGGGGCTAGCCTTTTTCATTTGCAGAAACCCTGTCAGAATTTGCATTTTTCGGTGATCTAATTTGCAGAAAGCCTGTCAAAAACTACTCAGAGGGGTCTTGGAAAGGATGAGTAAGGATGAGCTACGATGCGACAGTTTGCATTTTTCGCTGCACAATTTGCAGATTTCATTGTCACTTTGCATGAGTGAGGCATTGACCCCTCTCTACTGCTTGCGAAAAGCTACACCAGCTTTTTCACTTGACAGTCAGGCTTGTTTGGCTAATCTGTCAGAAATGAGATTGATCTGCCCTGGAGGCTTGATGGAAGATATAAAGGTTCAGAAAACCCTGATTCTAAATGAGGTGGATGGTGAAAGCCTGCGCGAGAAAGTGCGAAGCTATTTTCATAAGACTTATGACATCGATGAAAAGCTCTATGAATTGCTTGCTGATGATGCGGCTTTTTATCTGCGTCCGGATCCTTTGCGGCATCCCCTGGTCTTTTATCTTGGCCACACCGCAGTGTTTTATGTGAACAAACTGAATATCTCCGGAATCGTAAATCAGCGCATCAATTCTGCTTTTGAAGCGATGTTTGCCGTGGGTGTTGATGAGATGAGCTGGGATGACCTCAATGAAGCTCACTATGATTGGCAAGCGATTCCGGAAGTGCGGGCATACCGGCAGCAGGTGCGCAGCTTTGTTGACAGCCTGATTTCAAGCTTACCGGCCCCGCAGGGTGGAATTAGCTGGGAGAGCCCATGGTGGGCAATTGTGATGGGCATCGAGCATGAACGCATACACTTGGAAACATCATCTGTCTTGATTCGCCAGTTGCCGCTGGAATGCCTGAAGCCACTGGATTTCTGGAATATCTGTCCGCTGGATTCTGCTGCTCCCGCCAATGTGTTATTGCCGGTGGCTGGGGCTGAGATCGTTTTGGGCAAAGACTTTGACGATCCTCTTTATGGATGGGACAATGAGTACGGCAAAAAGCAATATGAGGTAAAGAGCTTCCAGGCATCCCGTTATCTGGTTTCCAACGCCGAGTTCAAAGAGTTCATCGAGGCTGGAGGCTACCAGCAGCAGGATTATTGGACTCCCGAGGGCTGGGCTTGGAAGAGCTATCAAAAGGCACAATATCCAAGGTTCTGGCGAGTCACAGATACCGGTGACTACAAGTTACGCACGATTGCGTCTGAGGTTCCCATGCCCTGGAGTCATCCCGTGGAAGTGAACTATCTGGAAGCTAAAGCATTCTGCAATTGGAAAGCCAAAAGCTCCGGGCTGCCCATCCGTATGCCCACCGAGGCTGAATGGTATCTGCTTAGGGATGCTCATGTAAATACGGATCAACCCTATTGGGACAAGGCGCCAGGCAATATCAATCTGGAATATTGGGCATCGGCATGCCCTGTAGATCACTTTGCCTTTGGTGAGTTCTATGATATCATTGGCAATGTATGGCAATGGACAGAAACTCCCATTGCCGCTTTTCCAGGCTTCAGGATTCATCCCTACTACGACGACTTCAGCGTCCCCACCTTTGATACAAGGCACAATCTGATCAAGGGAGGCAGCTTCATCTCCACCGGGAATGAAGCCATTCGGGATTCCCGCTATGCCTTCCGGCGTCATTTCTATCAGCATGCCGGATTCCGCTATATTGCCAGCGATGCAGCTGTGGAGATTGAGGATAATCTCTATGAGGATGATCCCGCCATCGTGCCTTGGTGTGATTTGGATTGGGAGAGTGACTTTGCTCTCTGGTTTATAGATTCCATTCAGGATTACCTCAAAGGTAAAAAAGATCAGCATGTCCTCAATCTGGGCTGCAAAACAGGGCGGCTCAGTTTTGAATTGGCGAAGTACTTTAAGCACGTTACCGGCTTGGATAGCACTGCCCGCATCATACAGTTGGCAACCCGGATGAAAGAAGAGGGCTATATCCGCTATGTGCAGAAGGAAGAGGGAGATCTCGATTCCGTTGCGGAGCACTCACTCAAACAAAAGCAACTTCTTGACTGCGCTTCCAAGGTCGAATTCTGGCAGGCTGACAGCTCCAATCTTTCGCCAAAGTTCAGTGGGTATGATGCTGTGATTGCCCTGAATACGCTTGAGGAAGCCATTGATCCCCTCCGCTTCCTTAGCATGATACACCAGAGGATGAACGCTGGTGGATTGCTGGTGATTGCCGATAGCTATCAATATAAAACTTCTCAGCCTCCCGCTGGAATCCGCAAAGCTGGAGAACCATATCGCAGTTGGGACTGGTTGCAGGAAGAGCTGCACGAGCATTTTGAACTATTGGGTGAACCCCAGGACACCTGGCAGCCTCTTCGGCTTAGTAAGCGTAATTACATCTACAGGGTCTTACAGGTAAGTGCATGGCGCAAAAAGTCCTGATCTGCCTGTTGCTTCTGCTTCCGCTGCTGAGCTGGGGACAGACAGTGGATATTGGCAATGGAGATCTGCTCAATCAGGGCCTGCCGTTTGAGCCCCTGGCCAGATTCAGCTACTCTCAGCAATTGTATCTTGCTGAAGAGATTGGCCAAAGCGGAACCATCACTCATCTGGGATTTCAATATCATGTGCAGAGTACAGGCTTCCTGGACGCGAATAAGAATCTGAAGATATATATGGGACACAGCGAGTTGTCCAGCTTAAACAACTGGGTTAGCATGCAGGATATGAGCGAGGTTTTTGACGGAATGCTTAGTCTCTCCGATTTTGATTCAGGATTACCAGGAAGTGGCTGGCTGCTTGTGACTCTGCAGACTCCTTTCAACTATGATGCTCAATCAAACCTGCTGGTAGCGGTGGATGAAAACTCAGAGTTGCAGGGAAATAGCTCGGATGATTTCTTCTGTATTGATAGCGGTTCACAGCGGGCATTGCAGTTTCAGAGTCTGAGTGTGAATCCCGATCCAGCCAATCCTCCTGAGAACCCGAATCTGAAGAGCTCATTGAGCAATCTACGTCTTGTTTTCTCCGGGAGTGTTGATGCACCATACAACCTTCACGGCTACTATGAAGATGGTGCGATATCGTTGAATTGGGACGTTCCCGAGCTTGATGATATTGCGGCATACCGGATCAATCGCAATGGTCTGTTTCTGGCGGAGAGTCCGGTGGATAGCTACCAGGATTCCAGTGTAAACCATGGTGAGACATACAGCTACAATGTCCAAATCCGGTTTCAGGATGGCAGCATTTCCGGACCATCAAACAGCATCCAGATCAGTGTTCCTCCGGAAGGCTTTCAGCAATTGATAGCCCAGGGCTTTGATGCCCTTCCCGGTTTCAGTACCGATATCCCGCAGTGGCAAAATCTGGATTTGGATCAATCTCCAACCTGGGAATGGGATCATACTGATTTTCCTCAAGAAGGGGAGGCTATGGGCTGGATGGTGTTTTCGCCCTCTGCCTGTCAGCCACCGATCACCGATCCAGGGGCTCATTCCGGAGCCAATATGTTGATGGCCATTGCATGTGTGAATCCTCCCAACAACGATTGGTTGATCAGTCCCTGGCTGCATCTGGGCACTAATGCCAGCTTCAGTTTCTGGGGCAGGTCTTACACTTCCGCTTATGGTTTGGAACGAATGCGAGTCCTAATCTCCACCGCAGACGGCAATCCCGAATCCTTCAAAACCTTGCATGGTGAAAACTACCTGACAGTACCGGCAAGCTGGACGGAATATAGCTTTGATCTTAGCGAGTATCAAGATCAGGATGTGTGGTTGGCGATCAATTGTGTTTCTCTGGATGCCATGGCGTTATTTGTGGATGATATCTCCCTGTATTGCGAAGGTGGCTATCTGGACACAGACGAGGAAATCCATTGTCCTCAGCTTGTGAAGAATTATCCCAATCCTGCCCGCAGCAGCTTCAAACTGGATTCCGATCTGGTGTTCTCGGCCAGAATCTATAACCTCAGGGGGCAATTGCTGCACAAAGTGCATAATATCAAGCAGTTTGATAGCGCTGATCTTCAGCTACCATCTGGCATATACCTGATCCGGATTGAGGAAAAAGAAAGAGCGTACATTTTGAAACAGGTGATTTTGCCCTAAATGAACCAGGTGGAAGAGTATTATCAGCACTTACTGGAATCCAGGCGTTACAATCAGAACATAGTATCCACCAATATTCAGGAAGAGCGCGAAGCGCATTATCAGGACTTCCCTAAGGCTCTGAATCCTGCACTGATCCAGCTTTGCCAGAGTATCGGCATTGAGCGAATATACAGCCATCAGGCGGAGGCATTAAGCGCAATCCTTCAGAATCAAAATGTGGTAATCAGCACTGGAGTGGCGAGCGGGAAGAGCCTATGCTATCAGCTCCCGATCTTGCAGAGTGTGCTGGAAGATTCTGCCAGCCGGACACTTATGATCTATCCCACCAAGGCGTTGGCTCAAGATCAGGCTCATAAAATGAGTGATCTTGCCACCAGGCTTTGTGCTGCTCAAAAGCGACAAATCTTCAGCGGTATCTATGATGGAGATACTCCTTCCAAGGATCGCAGCCGTATTCGCAACAAAGCTCATATCATGTTCAGCAATCCCGATATGCTGCACTTGGGGATTTTGCCCAATCACAGCATGTGGATGACCTTTCTTTCTCATCTGAAATACGTGGTGATTGATGAAGTGCACTATTACCGTGGCGTGTTTGGCTCTCATTTCGCCAATGTGATTCGCAGGTTGAAGCGCATTTGCAGAGTATATGATGTTCATCCGATCTTCATCTGTACTTCAGCAACTTTGGCCAATGCCCGGGAGCTTGCCAGCGATCTTTTGGAAGAAGAAGTGATCCTGATCGACAAAGATGGCTCACCCTCCGGGAAAAGGATCAATCTGATCTACAATCCTCCCCTGGTGAATCATGACCTGGGCATTCGTCGCAGCACAATCTCGGAAACAGCATCTCTGGCGCGGCTTTTGCTGAAATATCCCTTGCAGGGAATTGTGTTTTCGGTCAGCCGTCCCAGCGTGGAAATGCTGCTTTTGAACATTGCCGGGGATAGGAAAGCGAAAGTATCCAGCTATCGCAGCGGATATCTGCCGGCTCAAAGACGAGCTATTGAGCGAGATCTCAGATCAGGGCAGCTAAACCTGGTGATTTCCACCAATGCTCTGGAATTGGGAATCGATATTGGAGGCCTGGATGTAGCGCTGATCAATGGTTATCCCGGGGCAATATCTGCAGTGCGTCAGGAGGCTGGCAGGGCTGGCCGCAAAGGAAACAGCGCTTTGTGCATTCTGCTCACCGGGGCAAATCCCCTGGATCAATACATCAGCCATCATCCCGAGTATCTTTGGGAAAACAATCCCGAGCATGCTCTGATCGATCCCAACAATCATGAAATCCTGCTAAAACATCTGCATTGTGCAATAAGCGAGCTGGGTTTGAGGGAGGATGAAGATTTTGGTTCTCTGAAAGCTGTGGAGCTTTGGGGTTATCTATCCATCCTGGAAGAAGATGGCAAGATTCGCCATGTGGGAAACAAATACATCGGTTTGCTGGATAGCTATCCTGCTGCTGATGTGTCTTTGCGCAATACTACTACTCAATATCAGATCATGGCAGAGGGAGAATGCATTGCCTATGTGGATGAAGCCAGTTCACAGTGGATGACTCATCCCGGAGCTATTTATCTGCATGCCGGGGCAAGCTGGCTTGTGGACAAACTGGATGCAGAGCATTGCCTGGTGGAAGTTAGCGATAGCAATTGTGACTACTACACACAGGCTTTGCAGCAGACCGAGATTAATCTGGAGGAATTGCGCCAGGTGCAGAGCCAGGCTTGGGGAAAGAAGTATCTGGGAAAAGTGCAGGTGCATACCACCGTTACCGGGTTCAAAAAGATTCGTTTCGGCAGTCTGGAAATCCTGGGTATGCAGGAGCTGGATTTGCCTACCCGGTCTTTAAAAACGGTTGCCTGGTGGATTGCCCTGTCTCCGCAAACCGTGGATTGCATCCGCGACAAAGGACTCTGGAACAGTGATCCCAATGATTATGGAAAGGATTGGACTGTCATTCGGCAAAACATCCGGCAGCGGGATCAATTTCGCTGCGTCTCCTGCAGTATTCAGGAGGATGGCCGAGCTTTTGATGTGCACCACATCATTCCCCTAAGAAAGTTTAACGATCTTGAGGCTGCCAATGCTGCAGACAATCTGGTAACCCTTTGTCCTCGTTGTCACCACCTGGCAGAACAGCGGGTGCGCATTCAAAGCGGGATGGCAGGTCTGGCATATCTATTGTGGAATCTGGCTCCCTTCTTTGTGATGTGCGATCCAAGTAATCTGGGAATGCATAGCGAGATTGATTCGGAACTGGCGGAGGGGAATCCGATCATTGCCCTGTTTGATATGATTCCTGGAGGGATCGGGCTTGCCAAAAAGATCTATCAGATTCAGGATAAAATCCTCTCTGCAGCTTTTGAACAAGTGAACTCCTGCAGTTGCGAATCAGGCTGCCCTGCCTGCGTTGGTCCCGTATCTGAAAACGGAGTGGGTGCCAAAGAGCATGCCAAAGCCATCCTGGAAGAACTACTGAGAGTGAAACAGTGATTTTCGAGGTCAATATCAGTGCTTGATATAGCCTTGAAAGATGCGTTCCACCGGACTCCAGCCCAAGTATTCCAGCTTTGACCAACCTGGAGGAGGAACTAATTCTACCATAGCTTCTAAAGAGTCGATCCGCACTTTATCCCAGGCATGGATAATCTCGCCATTTTCAATAGCGATGCCCACGTGTCCCCAATTCATGATCTTGCCTTCAACTTCTCCCTTGCAGGAGAAAAACACAAAAGCTCCCAGGGGTGGAGGAAGCTCTTTGTTTCCTGCTTCATAGATATCGGCAGATTCCTGGGCGCTATCCCCACCGAAGATTTCCAGGTCGTTACTTTGCTCATAGGCATCTTCGGTGAATGCCAGGCATTTTCCGCGATAATCTGTAGATCCAAGTTTACTTTTTGCCCAAGTGATGGCATTTGATATATAGTGCAATGGGATTTCCGGCATCAGAAAAGCTCCTTTATCTGTTGTTCAATTCAGGCTTAATCCTTGGGAAACACTCAATCTAATCAACACAGGAAGAAGCTGTTGCCGCTTTCTTTGGCGATTACACCTTTGAGTTCCAGATTGGTTAGATGGGTGGAAAGCCTGCCAATGGTGAAGCTGCTTTGAATCAATAACTCATCAAAACTAAGCGAGTGTTCAGCATCTTTAAGCAGGTCACAAATCCTCTGTTCATCGGGGCAGAGTTCTGGAAATAGCTCTATCTGCTGCGAGTTTTCGGGAGTCATTTGCAGCAGGGCAAAGAGATCTTCCGCACTTGAGATCAGGGCAGCTCCATTTTTGATCAGGTGGTTGGGTCCTTCGGAGTTTCGGATGTTGATGTAACCAGGAAGAGCACAAATATCCCGGTTTTGTTCAATGGCAGCCTTGGCAGTTAGCATAGCCCCGCTGGTAATGGGGCCTTCAACTACAAGGACAGCATCGGAGAGAGCGCTGATGAGCCGATTGCGGGCAGGGAAGTTCCACTTATCGGCTTTTGAGCCTGGTTCATACTCGCTGATCAGAGCTCCACTTTCGACAATTTTATCTGCCAATTGCCGGTTGACAGGGGGATAGACGCTTTCCAGCCCACTGGCCAGGGCAGCAATGGTGGGGCTTTGGTTGTTGATGGCACGCAGATGGGCTTGAGTATCAATCCCAAGGGCTAATCCACTGATAATGCACACACCTTCCTTGCACAAGGGATCAAGCAGTTTGCGGCACATTTCCCTGCCATAGGTGGTGGCTTTGCGTGTGCCGACCACTGCCAGGCATTTTGGCTTTAGGGCTTGATTCAGATCCCCACGTACATAGAGTAGCAGAGGTGGGGCAAAGATCTCCCGGAGTTTGGCTGGATATGCATCCTCATTGTAGGCCAGACATTGGATCTGGTGCTGCTTCATGAGCTGGAGTATGTTTTCCTGATTGGGAGGCAGGACAAAGCTCTTCAGGTGTTCAATTGTATCAGATTTGAGAATACCCTGCTGATACAGAGGATGATCGGGAACACCCACGAATGCTGCTGGATCGGGATATGTGTCCAGAAGGTTGATGCAGTTTCGGACACTCAATTGAGGTGCCGTTTTCAAGCACAGATAGGGCAGGTATTGTTCTGGGTGCATCTGTAAGACCTATGCCCGGCTATCCTGAATCATCCGGAACAGGGTGTATTTGAGTTGATCCAGGCCGATATTGCCTACGGCAGAGATTGCTTCCACCTCTTCTCCGGTGGTCTCTTTGAAAATTGCGCGCACATCCTGCAAGCGCTGTTCGCGTTCCTCGTCCGGCAGGGTATCGATCTTGCTGAGGACAATATGAAAAGGTTTTTTATCCATGAAGCTATCATAAAGATAGAGCTCAGCACGCAGAGTTCGATAAGCTTCCAGGGGATCGGCCATAGCCACATCGATCAGATATAGCAGGATGCTGGTGCGCTGGATGTGTCTCAGGAACTGGTGTCCCAGGCCTTTGCCGATATGCGCACCCTCAATAATCCCGGGGATATCTGCCATTACAAAGCTCTGATAATCCGTAACACTCACCACACCTAACATTGGTTCCAGAGTAGTAAACTCATAATCTGCAATCTTGGGGCGCGCAGAGGAGAGCACAGATAGCAAGGTGGATTTGCCGGCATTGGGGAAACCCACTAATCCCACATCTGCCATTAGCTTCAGGACAAGCTCCAGCTCCATCTCATCGGTGTGTTTGCCTGGCTGAGCATAACGTGGCGCTTGATTGGTGGGGGTGGCATAGTTGCAATTGCCTTTGCCTCCCCGGCCGCCTTTGGCAAGGATCACTTTTTCCCCAGGGATAGTGATATCCACAAGTTTCACCTTGCGGTCGTCTTGAATAACAAAGATTTCTGTGCCCAGAGGTAAACGAAGGATCAAAGGGGCACCGGAATGCCCGGTTTTACGGCCTCCCGATCCTGAAACACCGTTGGGGGCTTTGAAAGACTTGCTGTAGCGGTAATCAAGAAGTGTATTCAGGTTCGTATCTCCAATGGCGATCACATCTCCGCCCCGGCCGCCATCACCACCATCCGGTCCGCCTTTGGGAACGAACTTCTCGCGTCTGAAGCTTACGGCTCCATCTCCGCCGTTGCCGGCTTTGATTCTTATCCTGGCATAATCTATAAACAAATGGTACCTCTCTATTTGTGTTTACTTGCTGATGATAAAGCGCTGGACGCTATTCTGCCCCGGTTGAGATAACCGCATGAAATACACTCCGTTGGCAAGAGGGGGATTATTCGCACGGTTCCAGGTATATACTGCACTATCCGACACCGGATTCAGGCTTGGCAAGTCCAGCACCTTCTGCCCTTTGATGTTATATACGCTTAGCTGCAGGGCTGTCTGTTGCAGGCCGGAGAGCTTAATCTCCACCAATTGCTGAGCGGAACAAATCGGATTGGGTAGCTGGAGGCCTAAAGCAGGCACAGGAACCTGCAGGGAGTCCTCATTGCTCACCGGACCCAGACCCACAAAGTCAATACCATTATCCGAAACACTGTATGAAGTATTCGCACCTGACGTTTCGATAAAGGTGATGGTGCCGTCGGGGTTGTAGATCGGGTTCATATCCATATAGATAAATCCACCGCTTCCGTTTGAAATGCTTACGGTGGCATTCAAGGGAAAATCCTGCTCGGCGTCATGGTACAAAAGGTGGACAGTATGCGAATCCGGATCAATGGAATCAAACTTCAATACGGGCAACGTGTTCTCAACCACATCATAGGTGTAATCCTCAAATTCCACCAAGGCGGTTCCGCCACTATCTCCGAATGAAAACTCAGGAGTCAGGGTGCTGATATCCAGATTGATCTGCATGGTTAAGTCCATGAAGATCAGGGAATTGAAGATATTGGGCCAGCCGCCAAAATCCGGATCGGCCACAAGATCAGCCCAATCGCAGCACATGTGCAGGAGTCCGTCTGAGACCTGGCTTTGAATATTGCCGAGTCGCGTAAAACTCGGCATATCGCCCTCACCCATCCCAATCTTGTAAAGGCCGTTGGATAGAATTCCCGGGATATTAAAGCTGTAAACCATAGCGTAGAGAAGAGTGTCTGAAGCAGATTGGAAATTGGTGATGCTGCAGGCATAGATGTTGTAGGAACTCAGGCTCTGCATGGTGGGGAAGCTGCCAGAGCTATTTGCAATAGTCCGGTATATTTTTTCCTCAGTAGTAGCTACATAGCTTTCTGTGATATCCAGATGCGGAGAATATACCATCAGTGAATCTCCCTGGGGATCATTACCGATCAAAGCCATATTATTCCTGGGAAGGGGGAAGCTATCTGCATCCAAATATGCTGGCTGCATAAAGACCACGTTTTCGCCCCCATATTCCATCTCGACCCGCATACGATAGCGCAGTTTCTGGCCAAACTCATAAGGCAACAGCGCTTCTTTGGTAAGCCCTTCCATGGGGGTCACCACTGCACTTTGCCAGTCGCCACCCAGGCTGTGAAAGACTTCATACTGGAGGCCGGGAACTTCACTATACTCTTCCCATCTGAGATGTAGATTACCATTCACATCCCGGGAACTATGCCGCAGATTGGTATAAAGATCGATACTTTGAGCATACATCAATGTACACAGCGGTATTATGAAAAATACAAGCAATTTTTTCATCACTCACCTCGCTCTTCCTGGTTTTGTTCCAATAGCTTTCTAAAATAGCTCCAGCTGGTTTCGTTGGGTTCACTCCACTCAGCAGGGGCTGAAGCAAATTCTGGTTTATGATCCAGAATGTAGGTTCGAATCTGGTCTGGCAGGCTTTCAAACCCACCTTCCAGCTTTCTACCCCGGCACACAAAGAAAAGATTTCCAGCCCGGTCTGCCATTCGCATAAAGGGCATCCAGGGGCTGATCCTGTTCCAGGAGATGTTTGCGGGAACACTATCCATCTCTTCGTTTGCCAAATCATTCTTATCCACAAAGAACTGGAAAAACTCCCCCGCCTGATACATATCGCTACCCACATATTCTCCATGTTCCCGAGTGTTCAGGGGGCTTGGATAGAAAGGGAAGATATCCATATAGAACACCAGGGTCTCACCAAGATCCGTTGAGGGAATGATCTGATGAATATAGGGCAGATATTCCTTGGAAATGCTCATATCCTGATTCACTGGGTCATTGAAGATGTGAACTACTGGAATGGTATGACCCGTAAAGGGATTGCGCCAGGATTCCAGGATTTTTCCAGTGCGATGATCCTTAAAAAAAGCAGCTTCACGGGTCAGGAGTTTGAACCCTCCCTCTTCCACGATGCTGCGGGCTATACTATATCCCTCAAAGTCAAAGAGTTGCATGCTCTTTTCACCAGGGATTATGCTGTAAACCTGTCCTGTCCAGTGATAGACCACTTCCTTGCCGGAAGCGTCACCCCGCACTCGCAGAAATGCCTGCAGATAGTCTTCAGGATTGCTCAGATCCAGCCCCGATCCCAGCAGAGGTGAGGCACACAAAAGGCATAGCAATAGAATCTTGAACTGCATTGGCACATTTCTCCCATAATTATTCACTATGTTCCATGCTAAAAGCAAGCCCCGAGGTGTCAAGAAGTTTTGCAGTCTCAAGGTTTTTGGAATTGGCGACACTTACAATCAGTGATGAATCTAGCCCGTTAGTTATCGTCACGATGCCGTTACCTTGTGGTCACAAAAGTAACGGCAAGGTGACCGCATCGTGACGGAAATGAATGGGGGTGAAGAAGCTTACGATCTGGGGAAATCAGGAACCCAAAATCCCCAGCAGCACACCAGCAGCCACTGCTGAGCCAACCACACCTGCTACATTGGGTGCCATGGCGTGCATTACCAGGTAATTTGAGCGATCATATTTCTGTCCTTCTACCTGCACTACTCTGGCTGAAGCTGGCACGGCGGATACTCCGGCTGCCCCGATCAGAGGATTGATCTTGTTTTTGGTAAAGAGGTTCATTATTTTGGCAAACATAACTCCTGTGGCAGTTGCAACACAGAAGGAGGCAGCTCCAAGCAGGAAGATCATGATGGTGGCTGGAGTCAGGAATACATCAGCGGTAGTTTTGGCTCCCACAGTAAGTCCGATCAGAACCGTTACCACATCAATCAGAACAGTTCTAGCACTATTGGCAAGGCGTTCAGTAACTCCGCTTTCTTTGAGCAAATTGCCCAGGAAGAGCATCGCCAGCAGGATTGCTGAGCCAGGAGCGATCAGGGAAGTAACGATGAAAGCAACAATCGGGAAGAAGATTTTTTCCTTTTTGCTAACCACCCGCAGCGCTTTCATGCGAATCACTCTTTCTTTTTTGGTGGTGAGTAAGCGCATGATGGGGGGCTGGATCACAGGAACCAATGCCATGTAGGAATAGGCTGCCAAAGCGATTGAGCCCAAGAGATGGGGTGCCATTTTGGAGGCCAGAAAGATGGATGTAGGCCCATCAGCTCCACCGATAATTCCGATGGAAGCGGCTTCCATGATATTGAAACCCAAGAGAATGGAGCCAATAAAGGTGGCAAAGATGCCAAATTGTGCAGCAGCTCCCAAGAGGATCAACCTGGGATTGGCAATCAGAGTGGAAAAATCCGTCATCGCCCCTACACCCATGAAGATCAACGAGGGATAGACTCCCTTTTTTACTCCAAAATAAAGATACGAAAGCACCGAGCCTTCGGCTTCTACTCCCAGTCCCTGAGCGGCTACTCCAGGTAAATTGCCTACTAACATTCCAAAGCCGATGGGAACCAGAAGCAAGGGTTCAAACTCTCTACTGATGCCCAGATACACAAAAAGCATCCCTGCGGCCATCATAATCAGATTACCCAGTTCCACGTTCAAGAAACCGGTGGTTTGGATGAATTGAAATAGTTCTTGCATGCCTTAAACTCCCAGCTCGATCAAGGGATCGCCTTCCTGAACACTGTCACCTCGGGTTACCAGGACTTTCAGTACTTTTCCGGATTGTGAGAAGTGAATATCGGATTCCATTTTCATGGCTTCCAAAACCACTGCTACATCTCCATCGCTAACGCTTTGCCCGGCATTTACTTTCACGTCGATAATCGTTCCGGGAATTGGGGCTCGCAGGATGTTGTCCTTGGGGCTATTATCAACATTCTGGGAGACGCTGGCCTGTCTGCGGGTTGCTTTGGGAGCGGTTGGAACTTTCAGTTCTTCACCTTCCAGAGTCATCAGAATGTCTCCCTCTTGCACAAGAGAGCGTTCTTTGACCAGGATTTTGCCAATCTTGGCATCTACTGGAGAGGCAATTTCACTTTCCATTTTCATCGCTTCAATGATCGCAATGGGCTGGCCTTTCTTGACCAGATCACCTTCTTTTACTGGGATTGAGACGATCACTCCGGGCAATGGAGCATGAACTTCGCCACTGCCAGGATCAAAGCCACTGCTGAAGTTCGGAGCAAGGGGCACGGATTTTTCTCTATCACCCAGTTTGGGCACATCCGTGCTATGATCGTCCTCGATCTGAACCAGATACTCCTGGCCATTGATGTTGAGCTTGGCATGGCTGGTAGTGTATTCCACAACGCGCGCTTCATAGCGTTCGCCATTGATGATCAATTTATAGGTTTTCATTGCTTATCTCCTTGAGTTCAGTTCGCGATTTGGCATGCTGAGCACGGCACTGGCGCGCCATTGATTGGTGGGAGTTCTGCGGAAGGTCAATACCATGCGGCGTTTATCCTCGATTTCCTGTTGGTGTATGTGTAAAGCTGTGATGGCAGCAACGATCACATTGCGAGAGAGATTTTTGGGTGCAGCTTTCAGCTTTCCCTCACTACCGAGTTTGATTACTGGAGTGCTTTGCTCCGCTCTGTTCAGATGCACCAATTGGCGGATCACAATGCTGGTCAGAAGCAAGGCAGAGAATACCACCAGCATTCCCACCAGGGTGACACTTGCGCCATAGATCAGAGCATCTTGGGTAAACTCATCGTGGATATCTTTGATTCTTTGGGGGGAGATATTCAGAGCTTGAATGGACCGGTTATCCCAGCTTTTATCAAGCGGATCCTTGTTGCCCAGCATGGCTTTGAGCTTTTTCATGGGCATACTTAGACTTGCCGATATCTCCGATACAGTGCTCAATTCATTGTAGCCATATTCCACCGTCTGTTTCCCCAGGAGTGCCCGATAGGGGCTAATCTCCAGACGCCGCAATGTCATATCGTTCAGGGCTTTATTGGCAGGTTCCAAACCCAGTGCGCTTTTCCAGCGGTCAATATTCTTGATCTCCAGCTTTTGGGCAACCTGGGACAGGGTGTTTGTATCCCGGAAGCCGTATTCGGCCAGAATTGATTGTTCGCGGGATTCGGAGAGGGAATCGATCAGAGCTGCGGTATCGTCAGCTTCAGCTTGCTGCCCCACGAGCAAAAAGGGCAGCATAAACAAAAGCATGCAGAAGCCGTATGTTTTATTCATTATCATAACCTTATAGCGGCATATTGCCATGCTTGCGGGGAGGAATGCTGTCTTTCTTGTTGGCTAGCATTTCCAGTGCCCTGATCAAACGGAAACGGGTTTGTGCCGGTTCAATGATATCATCCACAAAGCCACGTTCGGCTGCCCGGAAGGGATTGGAGAAGGCTTCCCGATATTCATCCTCACGATCCTTTAGCACTTGCTTGGGATCACTGCTGGCTTTTGCTTCCTTGCGGAAAATCACTTCCACCGCACCTTTGGGCCCCATCACAGCTATTTCTGCGGAAGGCCAGGCATATACCAGATCTGCCCGCATATGACGGCTATTCATTACGCAATATGCACCGCCATAGGCTTTCCGGATGATCACAGTGATCTTGGGCACTGTGGCTTCGGCAAAGGCATATAGCATTTTAGCGCCATTGCGAATGATGCCGTTGTGCTCCTGTGAGGTGCCAGGCAGGAAACCAGGAACATCCTCAAACACTACCAGAGGAATGTTGAAGGAATCACAGAAGCGCACAAATCGAGCGGCTTTCACCGAGGCGTCAATATCCAATACGCCAGCCAATACCTTGGGCTGATTGGCCACGATGCCGATGGAATGCCCATTGAGACGGGCGAAACCCACCACGATATTCTGGGCAAAATTGCTCATAACTTGCAGGAATTCACCTTCGTCAACGATGGGATAGATCACATCCAAAATATCGTAAGGCTTGTTGGGATTATCAGGGATCACGGTGTTTAACTCCAGGCATTCTCTGGTAAGCGGATCCGGATTGGGAAACACTGGAGGATCTTCCATGTTGTTTGCCGGAAGGTAGGATAGAAGCTTCTTGATCAAGAGGATGGTTTCTTCCTCATTGTCGGTCATGAAATGAGCAACACCGCTTTTGCTGGCATGGATTTTTGCACCACCCAGATCCT
>JALNYD010000170.1 GCA_023230025.1 Candidatus Cloacimonadota bacterium
GCCTCTTTCCCAACTATCAGGTTGCCAGTGCGCAAGAAATCCAACTACTATCAGTAGGGCAGGAATGCGATATTCCTGCAACCAAGCTGGTAACAGGGCTGCATTAAAGGCCGTAAAGATACGCTGGATGATGAGCCATGCTGTATCAAAGCTGCGGGCACGGAAGAATATCCAGGTGAAACACACGAAGTGGAAGGTTAGAATTGTGCTGATCCAACGGATTAACCAGTGTTCAGCTAGTTTCAATCGAAGCCAAAACTTATCCAGTACCAGCGCCAAACCATGCAGTGCTCCCCAAAATACGAAGTTCCAGCTAGCTCCATGCCAAAGCCCACCTAAGAGCATCGTGAGCATTAGATTCAAGTGCTGTCTCAGCTTGCCTTTACGGTTACCTCCCAGAGGGATGTAGAGATAGTCTCTCAGCCAGGTAGAAAGTGATATATGCCAGCGTCGCCAGAAATCGGTGATGTTATGTGCTTTATAGGGGCTATTGAAGTTGATGGGAAGCTGAAACCCCAACAGAGCGGCAATGCCGATGGCAATATCCGAGTAACCGCTGAAGTCGCAATAGATTTGTAGTGCATAAGCATACACTCCCAGCAGGTTTTCCAGTCCAGAAAACAGGGCAGGACTCTCAAACACCCGATCCACAAAGTTGATCGAGAGATAATCCGCAATCACGCCCTTCTTCAAGAGCCCGGCAAAGATCAATACCAGAGCCTTGGCAATTGTCTCTTGATCAAGCTCCAGCTTCTTGTTGATCTGGGGAATAAAGTAACTGGCGCGCACAATCGGCCCTGCAACCAACTGCGGGAAGAAGGACACGAAGAAGGCAAAATCCTTGAAGCTATGGATGGGCTCCAGCCTGCGGTAAAAGATATCCAGGGTATAACTCCAGGTTTGAAAAGTGAAGAAACTGATCCCAACCGGGAGGAATATATCCAGATTACCGATGCTGCTGCCGCTCAATTGATTGATGGTATCAATTGCGAAATTGGTATATTTGTAGTAGCCCAGAGTACCCAGATTCCACAGTAAGCTGAAGAACAGCAACAACCTGCGCCTTCCCCTTTCCGGACTTCGATGAATCAAAGCTCCAACCCTGTAATTCAGATACGCTGTTACGATCAGCAGGATCACAAAGCTGCCGCTCGTCTTGTAATAGAAATACAGCGATGCAAGTAGCAGATACCAGGTGCGGATTTTCACCTGTTTGACCAGGAAAGGATAGAGCAAAAGAAGTGCAATAAAGAAGAAAAGAAAGAAGCTGCTGTTGAATAGCAGGGGATTTTTGGGGTCGTAGAGCAGAGAGCCAAGGATACTGCTTAGATTCGTCATCATTTGATTTCCCGCACTTCGCTATAGCGTTTGTAGCCCTTGATGAAAGCTTGATACAAGAGATGTCCCTGCAGCATATATCCCTTGGGAGTATAGTGTAACAAGTCCCTGGCAGCCATATTGTGATTGCGCCATTTGGAGACGCTGTTCTTTCCTCCCATCACTTCAGAGAGATCCCACCAGGCATGTCCATGGACCTTGGCATAATCGGTGATTTCCTTCTCAAGCTTGGCCAGATCAGCGTTTTGTTTGCCTCTTTTGTAGGAATCCGGAGGCAGGGTAAAGAGGATGGCGCTTTGAGGATTTGCCGATTCCAATCCCTGCATAAAGCTCTGGATATTAGCACGTGCCACTTCTGCCCGATAATTGCCCTGAGCATCGTTTGTTCCCAGAGATACGATGATCAGATCAGGTTGCAGCATCGCTATCTGGCGATACAATTCGTCCTGATCCTTCAGAGTATAGAATCCCGCTCCATTGATGCCCATGGAATGATACAGAATGCCGCCTTCACTACGTTCCAGAGAAACACCATACAGGGCTTTGAAGCTGCTTCCCAAGTTGATCTGGCATTCATGGGCATACTCCGGAAGTCTTAGATAATGGGCAGAATACGCGCCATGATCCTCAATCCGTTGCCTTTGAGCCCAGAGATTATCCGAAGCTTTAAGGCTGGCCAGGCTATCGGCAAAGACCAGTGCCTCGTTGAAACGTGAATCGATATTGTAGAAATTATTCGTTTTGATGTCCAGCCCTGTGCTACCATCTAGTAATAGAGAATAGCCGCCAAAGCTTCGGGGACTGTCTGACTTCTGATAACTTCCAGACAGGCTAAAACGGTAGTCATCCGGTTGATTGGTACGCACAGCTTTCAGGGGGAAGATCAAGCCTCTACCGGCATTACCATAATACTTTTGCAGAGAACTGCGGGCGGTTCCGCTGAAGTATCCGCTTTGGATATGGGAATCCCCGATTTGATAGACTACAACCCTATCCCTGCGGGCATTGCGCAGCTCCAGAAGCTTACGGTAAAACTCCTGCATGCCCTTATCATCATTTTGGAATTTGTTTTTGCCAGGATGGATGAACTTATAGCTCTTCAAATAGCTATCGCTATCCAGCAGAAGATAGTAACTCTGGATGAACTCCTCCAGGGTATCAAGATCCTGAGGATATTCGTCTTCCAACAAGAGTTGTGGGAGTTCTTCAGCTTCCGATCCTGACATGGACAAACTCAGCATCAAGCCAATGCTTAACGCAATGATCAGCAGCACCTTGCGGTAGATCAAGCATCCCCCGTGAGAAAGCTTAGCAAGAGCTTGGCCACCCAATCTGCTCCACGACGATTAAAATGCGTATAATCGCTGCTGGCCAGAGGTGGTTTCTGTTGCACCAGTCCCTGCATGGAGTTGTAGCCTCCCATGGCTTCAAACAGATTGAAGAAAGCAGAATCCGTCTCTCGGGCGAGTTCAGCTTGAGTCTTGACCAGGATTGGGATATCCGGAGAAGTCTTGTAACTCCCTCCATCCTTGATGCTGCGATCATGGGCACTTACGATCAATACTGGGACCTTTGGCATGGACTTGTGGATGTGTTCCACGGTGCGAATCATGGCATTCTTATAATTACTATAATCCCGGTTTGCAGGGTTTGACACGTTCTCACCGTATTGCAATACGATCAGATCATACTTCAGATAGCTCTGGAAATCTCTCAGCACATTTTCATGAATGCGGCTGAAATACATTCCAGAATATCCCCGGATCGGGAAGTTATCAACATACACACCTTTCGGAGCATCAAAGGAGACACCATAGACATGGATGGGATCATCTCGTAAAAACTCCAGCCTCACGCTCTTAACCGGACTGCCAGGGCTGATATCCAGCACTTGCACTCCCTGCCGGGAAGACAGGTGATAGCTTTGACTGGCCGAGGATTCATAGCTTACGTATACTTTGGAGCTGTCGCTGGCATTGCTGTAAAACAGCCTGATATTGGCAAAAGAGCCTGCTCCTCCGCTAATATCCACTGCTTTATATTCCACCCAGGCATTGTGATCCACATAATGGCGCTGAGTGCTGGGCTTAACCTCTGTACTATCCGCAACCAATTCCGTTAGCAGACTATCTGCAATGGCAAGAGTATCGGCTTTTTCCACCTTTGTGGTCACGCTGTAATATGGCCTGGGAATAAAGGTGTAGCCAGTGATTCCCAGGGAGAGATTTTTGTTTACCGGGCTCATAAAGGAGATGCTCTCCCAGTTTTTGGAAAAACTGTGCCGAATCGTCTGCCGAAAGCCAGAAACAATCGAAGTAATTGGCATCATTCCCACTCCAGTTCCTCCATAAACCTTCTGGAACTCATAGCGGAGCGGAGCGGTAATCAAGTCACCCTCGATCGTTGAATCGCTGAAATAGGCTATGCGCAGCTTTCTGGATCTAGCTCCCAATTGATTTTCAACTAATCCTGTCTGACCAGACAACACCGGCAGGCTTCCCAAACGCATCAAAAAAGGATCCAAAGCAGAGGGTATATGCTCTATTGTTTCAATTGCTACATTCAGACTATCTTCCTGGCTTCTGGACTCAAAGAGTTTGGAAAACCAGTGCATCTTCCGGATGGGGAAGACGTCGTTTTCCCATTGGGGAATGATCATTGCGATCAAGCCTACCAGAATCGCTGCCAGACTCAGGATCAGTAAGGGACGAAAAAAATCTCTATTCATTTTCTTGCAAAGTGCCTATCTCATTTATTCTCTTTAGGATAAACTGGTGTTTTCCAGAAAAATATCCAATTTAGCTCCACAATATCAGTATGCCAGTTCTGTCAATCTTAATTGCTTGCCCATTAGTTGTCCTCACGATGTGGTTACCTTGCCGTTACTAAAGTGACCACATCCTAACGGCATCGTGACGACAACCCATGGGCTGCAGGGCTGTTATGCACTGTTACAAAACAATATGCAAGGATTCTACAGTATAATCTTTTGCCTCAGGTTGTTAAAAAACAATTTGGTAATCTGACTCAGGCGCGATGATTCCTGGCAATTGTGGTTGAGTCACATGAATGAAGCACACAGAGCTTCTACCTTTTGACAAACAGATGGTGGCAAAGGATCCCGGCGGAGATTGCCACATTCAGAGATTCCATGGCTGAGCTCATTTCAATGCTCAGTCCCGGAATCCCTTCCTGTTTGAGGGATTCACTGATGCCGTGGGCTTCACTGCCCAGGATAAAGATGTTGGCTGTTTTGCCAGGCTGAAAGGAGCTCAAGACAATGTCACCATGCATGTCCAGATAGTATTTCTGTGCATCCATCGCGATAAGCTGCTGATAATCACAGATGGCAAAAGGAATGTGATACACAGCTCCCAAAGAGGCACGAATTACTTTGGGGCTTCCGACATCGCAACAATCATCACTTAGCAATATCTGATCAATCCCGAAGGCTGTAGCAAGACGAAATATCGTTCCCAAGTTGCCTGGATCACTGACTCCATCGAGATACAAGGCTGTTCTGAAGCTGATCCGGGAAGGTGCAGGAAGGTCAAACAGCGCAGCTATTCCAGGGGGATGTTCGCTGTCGCAAAGCCGTTTCAGTTCTGCGCTCGAGATGCTAAATACTTCAGTTGCCGGGATATATGTCTTGTCCTTTTCGTCACTGATATACAGCTCGCGGGCTTGGATTCCATATTCGGCTAACTGGCTAAGCAAGCGTTTGCCCTCTAGTATTACCAAATGAGTTTGCTGACGGAATTTCTTCTGCCTCAGCTTTAGCAGTGCAGATATTTTTGCTTTGGATAGTGCTGGTATAATATGCATCCTTAGTCCCTTGATTTTCAGTTTAATAGGCACTTATCCACATAGGGCTGTGGATAAATGGAATCTGGTAAGCAATTGGAAATGAATAAGATAAGGACTTGATGAGCAGGATGGAGAATACTTATGCACAACTTATCCACATCGTATCTAAGTGCCTGATTCGTTACAAGATAGTCAGCTTGCATCGTAAACTGCGGTTCCCGTTCTTCAGGCTTACAAGATAGATCCCTCTCACCAGTTCTGTGATTCCGTTCAGATCCATCAGGGCTAATTCTCCTGCCCACACATCTTCTGGGTAAGCTTTGTGTAAGACTCTCTGTCCTTTGATGTTAAAGATGCTAATGCTTAGCTTCTCCCCAGGCTGATGCTTCCAGATCAGTTTGCCTGCAATCGGATCACGCAGCGGGTTGGGATAGATCAACAAGACGTCTTCTTCAGATTCGGACAAAGTGTAACTATTGGTCAGTGCGAAAGATTCCAGGCCATTCTGGTCAATGGCGCGGATGCTGTAATTCCCGCTATTGCTTACTTGTGTGGAAAAGCTGAATTCAGGTGAGTAAGCCGGGGGGAAGATCAGATGCTCTTCATCATCCAAAGATAACCGGTAATACAGGGAATCTGGGCTGAGAGGGGCTGCAAATCTCAAGATCAGGTGGTCGATGAGCACATTCTGGCTGATAACTGAAGGTGGATCTGGGGCTGCCGGAGCGTCATCAAGGCAGGCATTTACTGCTCCCAACCAACCTGTTTTGGCAAAATCGAGCTTCATATAGTGTTGCCAGGCAGAATCATAATTGAATCTTATGTCTGGAAACCAAAGGGCAGCGGTGCCAATGTCAGTTTCAGGATAGGGGAGAGTGAAGCCGCTGGCGAGCACATGCTCATTCCAAAGGTTCAGGATTGGATCAGCTTCCGTGATTCCGTGATTCTGTAAGCGGATAAGTAGCTGTTTTACGTCAACATCGGCATAGCCGGTATTCATCTCAAACAGATCTTGCCGGATGCTTAGTAACTCTGCAGAGTGCGTTCTCAGAGATCTGGACAGGCTCTTCCAGGATTGTAAAAAGGCATCCCAATCGGCAGTGGAGATGGCGGAACAGGTAGTCGTCAGGTAGCTTTGGG
>JALNYD010000171.1 GCA_023230025.1 Candidatus Cloacimonadota bacterium
CATCGCGCCAGATCTGGTATCCTACAAGTCCCCGGTTGAGTCCGCCACTGATTACTGGTGCTTGCCAGGATATCTGAACACTGTTGCCATCTGCTAATGCGCTAAGATTGGTGGGAGGATACAACACTTCCATTTCGATTTCCAGAGCTGGAGAGGGATCGGAAAGCCCTCTGGGATGCTCGACAATTATATAGTACTGGTAGTATCCGTTTGCCAGATCTGGATCGCCATAGCTGGTGGCTGTGCTCTGTGAAATCAGGCTGCCATTGCGATACAGATGGTAGATGGCAGAAGGCTCCAATACTGGATTCCACCATAAGTTCACCGTGTCATCAACAAAGCTGTGCTCTATCTGGGATACAGGCTCCAGCCAACCCTGGACAGCCAGGAAGGTAGAGATCCGGGCTGATTCTCCAGAACTGTATTGAGCTGCAATTTCAAAAGTATAATCTGCACCTGGCAAGTTGATCTGAGTGCTATTTATGCCAGGAGCAATGATTTGTCCGTAGAGACTACCATTAACATAGAGATTGGTGCCCAGATAGCCGCGACTGGGACTATCGGGAGGAGCTTGCCAGGTGAGCAACACTTGTCCCGGTTCCACCTCGTTAGCGCTGAGATTGGAGGGTGGATAAAGGACTTCCACTTCCACGATCGCGGGCTCGGAAGGAAGGGATTCCACTCCAGAATAAACGGCTTTAACCTGATAATGATAGCTGCCATTGGCAAGATTAAGATCCGTGTATATCATGATATTGGGGTTGAAGATACCGGCAATCAGAATGCCATCTCGATAGATAAGATACTGAGTATGGTCGTTGGCAAGCTCCGGCATTTGCCAGGAAAGCTGAACATCGTCTACATTCACAACCCCTACAAGGTTAATTGGGGAATAGGGAACTCTGACCATTACCTCAATGGCTGCTGAATTGCCGGATTCGATGCTGCCATAAACAGCCCGAACGGCATAGCTGTAATTGCCATTGGCGAGCCCGTAATCTGCCCAGCTTAGCTGCTGAGGATCTGCAATCAGGCCAACTTCAACACCATTGCGCATTACCTTGAATCCGCTTAACATCTCTGTGTTTTGCACCTGTTCCCAGCTTAGAAAGACATTGCTTCCCTCCACGGTTGCCATTAGATTTACCGGAGGTTCGGGAACGCCCAAAGCTGCCATTGCCATGTTACTCAAAGCGGATTCTGCGCCATCATATAGGGCGGATACATGGTAGTAATATGCCCCTTCGCTTAGACCTTCATCCACATAGCTGGTGGCTTCGGGATTCTCTATTTCTGCACAAACAAGCCCATCCCGATATAGGTAGAAACCCAAAAGAGCCCTGTTTCGAAGCAGCGGAGGAGCTTGCCAGGAGAGCAGAATACTGGTGGGACCGGCAACGCTGGCACTAAGATTGCGGGGTGCATAAGGTACTTCCACCTCAAGATTCAATACATTACTAGGGTTTGAGACACCGGAAGAGTATAATGCCCGCAGATAGTAGCTGTATTCTCCATTGGGCAGATTGGGATCCGAATATGCTGTCATCGTGGGATTGGCAAATTGTGCGATTTCGGCATTATTGCGGTAGATGCGAAATCCGGTTAAACCGGGGCTGGGCGGATCAGGGAGTTCCCAGTTAAGATTGATATCGTTGCCATTAACGGTCTGCCCGCCAAGGTTCAAAGGCGCTCCCAGAGGTGTGGTACCCTCCGGAAAAGTTACGGCATCCACCCAGGCACAATCGCTATAATATACGCTGGCGCCGTCTTTGGAATAGGTCCAGCGGAATTCATGGATACCCGGACTCACCGGATATTCATGATATTCCCAGCTTCCATCCCCGCTCCAGCGCTGCAATTCCACCCCATCAATGAAGAATGCGAGGTGATCATATTGATGAGTCGGCTCAGATTCGCAGGAAACTCGCTTGAAAAAGCTGATCGTATCAGGCTCAGCTACGTCAATCACGATGAACATGGAAGTACTTTGATTGTGATCGATATTGCCGGATTTGGCACTATGTGAACCATAGTAAAAGGCTTCGCTGGAGATAGTCCATTGAGTGTTCCCGGCAAACTGCCAGTTATAATAGCCAAAACCATCTTCAAAGTTATCACTGATCGTGGCAGGACCAAGGCTGGGTTGAATCCCGCTGAGCATCATTTGATTTGAGCTTGGGATAGTTTCACCCAACAGGCTCAGATCATTAATCTCCACCCAGGCATCGGGAATCTCAGCACTGCTGAAATTGATATGGAATAGCCCTTCTTCATTGTAGCCATCGATGATGAAGGCAATTTCCCGGGCGTCGGCCATAGTTGCTGCATAGATCACTACCCGACGGTTATCAAGCTCATCACGCAAGATATTTTTCCATTGGAAATTTCCATAATCCTGCCGCTGCAAGATTTGCATGGAAGAGTCATAACGAAAGTGATTGATCAGTGCGGAACGTACATTTTGCAGGCTGGAACTGGAGAAATCGTATTCATAATCCGTATAAGCGGCAAGTCCACAGGTATATATGAACCTCTGAGTGGTCTGAAACACCAAAGTGTTACTCATCCCACCCCAATTGATTTCCTGGCCAAAGCTCTGCGTCAAGACTCCAAAATCGTCATCCGTATAGCTTACACTACCCTCTCCCTGATTTGGATACGCCCAATACTTCATGGTTTTTGCCAAAGCCAGAGCATGAGATCCGGCATGAGCACGGTTCTGACCCTGTCCGGGACAGCGAGCATTCCAAGGTGAAGTCTGGTGCCATACCGGCATGATCAGGGGACTGGTGATGCGCTCAGCATTGGCCAGCAGTAGGCTTGAGCACATTAACAGGATAGCGACAAGAAGGGTGATCCGCACTTGTTTCATTAGTTCCTCTTTAGATATAAGTTTGTATTTTATTATTAGGGATGCAAGTTCCGTTCCCTAACGAATAAAACCTTTCTCTCCCTCGGAACTGTGGGAATACATCAACATCTGGGATACGGCAGTCCTTTGTTAAGAAAAATTTGATTGACGGATTTATAGCTTCACCAGAAAATGCCAGTGATGCAAAATATCCCTTGGGATTCCGCATCATGGTCTTTTAACTTATAGATAGTGGAATATTTAACGTAACGTGAACGGGGCACATTGCAGCCCCATAAACCTTAAACAAATAAACAAGCAAGGAGAATGCCATGCTTAGAAAATGGATTTTAATCTTTAGCCTCGTGCTCAGCCTCGGATTGGCTTGGGCGCAGGTCAACATCATTCCCGTGCGAACTGATGTGTCCGGATTTCCGGAATGGACGGACACAAATGTTGCTGGAACAAACTACGTGCAATTGCTGGTTGCCGACGCCAATACGATCAGCCCCGCAATGAATTTTGATAGTTACACCAATGAAACTCTGGATTTCAAAGCCAGGACTTATGGCGGGGTCAATGCAGTCGAAAATGAGATTACAGTTTCAATATCTACGAATAACGGTGGTACCTGGACAGTCTTGGGAACAAGGTTGCCGCTATCTAGTTCGCTCGTGGTTATGGATCAGTTTGATCTCAGTGCATATAGTGGCAGTCAGGTCAGAATCAAATTCTCAGTCGCCGGAACTACCAACCTAGGCGCTGGTATTGACGATATCACCATTAATGGAATAGCTACTGCTCCGGTTCCATTGCTAACAGTTGTTCCCGAAACCCTGAGTGATTTTACTTATGAAGAAAATAGTGGTCCCTCTGCTGAGCAGAGCTTCACTGTAAGCGGAACAAACCTTGATGGCAATGTGAGCATTACTGCTCCCACCAACTACGAAATCTCGCTTAGCAGCGGTAGCGGCTTTACCACTGCCCTGAATGTTAACCACAGCGGCGGAACTGTCGCCGAAACTACCATTTACGTTCGCCTGATAGCCGGCCTCTCTGTTAGTAATTATAACAATGAAACAGTATCCATTACAGCCGGAACAGCAGTTCCAAAAAGTGTAACCCTAAACGGCAACGTAACCGCCGAACCCTATGAGGGTGGATATCTAGTGAATTTCGATGGCCCAACCGAAAACAAAGGTGGTTTTGCCTCGGGTACTATCAACCTTAGTGGTCTTGATTGGGATATGACCGAAGCATTAACCGGAAACTTAGCTAACGACTTCTTTAATGGAATCAGATCTGCGCGTTTTAGTGGAAAAGCCACATCTTCCATGACTATGCTGGCAGACAAAACCGGTGGTCTGGGCACTCTCAGCTTCCAATATCGCCGTTATGGGACTGATGGGCAGGTCGCGTGGAAAGTTGAATATAGCACCGACGCAGGTAGTACCTGGACTCAGGCTGGAAGCGCTTTTACTGCTACAGCAGACGTGCAGACTTTTACAGAAGTTCTTAATATCGCTGGAAACGTTCGCATTAAGTTCAGCTTGGTTGAAGATACCGGAACAAGCAATAAGCGCATGAACATCGACGACATCCTGCTTACCGACTATGCCGGTGCTGCTACGCCCACTATCTATGCCACCGGCACTTTTACGGATTTCAGCACTTTCACCGGAACTCCTTCCGCCAGCCAGAGCTACAGCCTGTCCGGAGCTAATCTTAGCGCTAATATCAGCATCACCGCTCCTGCCGGCTTCCAGGTTTCCACAGATGATGTCAGCTTCAGCTCAAGCACATCTGTTGCCAGCAGTTTCAATGGCAACATCTATGTGCGCTTGAGTGGTGCATCTGCCGGTAACTTTAGCGGCAATATCACCCACACCAGCACCGGTGCCGATCCTGTTAATCTTGCTGTATCCGGAACCGTGCAAAACCCCACTCCCACGATTACACTGACCGGAACCCTTAATAACTTCAGCACTACGCCCGGCACTCCTTCTGCTACTCAGACTTACACAGTTGAAGGTGTATATCTTAGCGGAAACATCAGCATCGCTGCTCCTACCGGTTTTGAGATCTCACTCAGCCAGGCAGAGGGCTTTGCCGGAAGTCTGCAACTAATACCCACCAGCGGTACAGTAGCCCCCACCCAGATTTATGTACGCCTTACCGGAGCCGAAGCCGGAGCTTTCAGTGGCGATATCAGCCACAGCAGTTCCGGTGCCACTACTCAGAACATGGCTGTAAATGGTAATGTGGCCACTGCCCCAACCGCGATAGTGCTTTTGCGTCCGGCTCAGATCAGTCTGGCAGACGCTACTCACCAAAGCGCAGTGCTCGTGCAGGTGGAAAACTATCCTTCCGATGACTTCCGCTATCGTCTTTACAACGGTAGCAACCAATACTACCCATGGAGAGCGGATACTGGAGCCTGGATCAGTAGTACTTCATATTCTGCCGGTCCTCAGATCCCCGGAACTCCCAGCAGTAGTGTAAGCTGGTGGATTCCTTTCCAGATCGGCAGCAATCCTACTGTAGTAGCCTCTTATCGTGACCGTCAGGGGCCAAGTTATGGGTCACCCAACTTCCAGACAGCTGCCCTACCTACCGCTACAGAAATCACCACCCCTGTGCCGATTCTGTCTTCACAGGTGAACTTCAACACCTGGAACGATTACACCGAGAAATACATCGTGCTGGCTTATGACGCCACCGAAACCTTGATTGCTGCTTCCTCTACCGATCTGGATAATGGCGCTTTTACTGTGCTCGTGGAAGATGGTACCACCATCACCCGCATCGAAATCCGCGACGTAATGAACACTCTCATCGAAGCTGTAAACGGTACCTGGCCTCAAGTGCTAAATCCCGAAATTATTCTGAGCAGTAATGCCTTGGATCCCCTGTATAATGTATCCGGACAACCTTCAGATGAACATGGATATGGCTCATACACTGTTAGCGGACAGGACCTTACAGAAAACATCATTGTCGTGGCTCCCACCCATTTTGAAATAGCTGTGGATATTGCAGGTCCCTGGGAATCAGATCTGTCCTTGGCACCCACCTTCAACAATACAATTTATGTTCGCCTGAATAGTGAGGTTGTCGGTGAACACAGCGGAGATATCACTCACAACAGCACCGGTGCGGCCCAAGTTTCCGTCCGGGTGGAAGGTGAAACCCTGGCTCCTGAAGGCGAGATTATCGTGAATAGCACGATGACCCCTTTCTATCAGGAAGTGGGTACACCCTCAGTCGCACAAAGCTATAGCCTTAGCAGCAATGATCTTAGTGGAGACATTACGATTACCACATCCGCCCCATTTGAGCTTTCTCTGACCGGGACTACCGGATGGGCTACCGAGATAAACGTTAGTGACAGCTACA
>JALNYD010000172.1 GCA_023230025.1 Candidatus Cloacimonadota bacterium
TCGCGATCTTGTTGTTTGCCATAGCCGTAGCTGGTAATCGGCTAACACAGAAATGGGATACCTATTATATCATGTTTAAAGATTATCCCGTAAGCGGACTTCAAGTGGGCGGAACAGTCAATTATCAGGGCATCAAGGTCGGACAGGTTCAAGCTGTAAAGATTGACCCCGAAGATGTCAGCAAGGTGATCATAACGATTAATGTGGAACCCGGCACTCCAATCAAAGAAGATACTGAAGCTGTCCTAAGTCTGGTGGGAATCACGGGACTCAAAGCTGTTGAGATCAAGGGTGGAACCAATGAAGCCAAAAACATGCAACCTGAGAGCTTCATCAAAGCCGGATCCACGATGCTGGATGATATCTCGGATCGAGCACTATCCATAGCTGAGAAGATCGACGTTATTGCAGCCAATATTGGAGAAATCACCAATAACGAGAATCAGGAAAGCATTGCCCGCATACTAAGTGAAACCAGCTTGCTTCTTGCCGATACCAGAGCTAACCTTGGCGGAACCCTGGCTTCACTAAATCGAATAGCAGAAAACACTGCAGGAGTAACCGAGGATTTTGGCAAAAATCTGGAACGTCTGACCACCAACCTGACCACTAACCTGGATCTTATTAGCAGAACAACCGTGAACACTCTGGATAGCCTGGCTTTGAATCTCAATACGAGTATCGAGGAACTAACTCACGAAAGCACCCTCCTTGTAAGTGATGCAAGAACGCATTTGAACCGGATTGGCGTTCACACGGATTCCCTGTTGGTGGAATCCTCATCACATATTGTGGATATCACCAAGAGCATCAATGAGTCTATTGATGGGATCAATCGGATGATCAACTCCGAGGAATTTGAATTGCTGGTTAATAATATTGGCGCTCTCTCAGGTCAACTCGCTGAAGCTGACTTCAAGGAGATGGTCACTAATCTCAGCGCCACCATTCAACGCGCTGGGAGCTTGGTAAGTACTGTCAACCGCACTGTAATGCGTAATCAGGATAACATCATGGAAACGATGGAAAACCTGCGTGAAACTAGCTCAAACCTGAATGAGTTCTCCCGTCAAATTGCCGAAGATCCATCAAGTGTGCTGCGTGGAAACTGAAGGAGATAGTATAATGAAACGTATCTATATCATTGGCTTAGCTCTCATACTGCTTTTACTGGCTGCATGCAGTTGGGGTGGAAAGAGGCAGGAAACTAACTACTATGTTTTGGATTACTCTCAAGCCAGCGAGATAAGCGAACTCAAAATGCCCAATTCAAATGGAAAAGTATTGCAAGTGTTGAACTCAACCATCAACCGCACTTACAATCGTACCCAGTTGGTCGAAAAGGAGAGCTTCAATAAAGTCAACTTCCTAAGCCGCGAATTGTGGGCAAATCGACTCAGTGATGCTGTGCCAAACATCATCAGTAGAAGATTGAATGCGTATAATATCTTTCGCAATGTCACACGCTCCATTCAGGATACCGATCCTCATTATTATCTGGAAACCAACATTTTGAATATCGAGAAGATCGTGGGGCCTACCCCCAGAGCATTCCTTAGGATTGAGTTTGTTTTGCGGGATAGCACCGGCTCTCAGACCATTCTGGTACATCGAAATGAGCAATATCATGAATTGAATGATGATAGCTACAACTATCTAGTGCAAACCTATAATGACATGATCATGGAAGAAACAAACCTCTTTGCCGCAAAGTGCATTGAACACTTCTCGGGAAGAACCCTGAGCAGATTGCGTCCGGAGTATGTTGAGGGCATTTCAGCACCGGCTAAATACTTCTATGAGCAAATTGAGGATCAGGAATCTCACCTGGTATATGGTGAATTGCTGCTATCCACTAAGTATCGCACCACCTTTTCCATTACTTATACTGTTGAACGCCTTGATAGCTTGAACACAAAGATTAGTGAATCAATTGGTGAGTTCAATACGCCCTTGATTCTGTTACCTGGCAGATACCGCGTGATTACTGGTCACAATGAAGATATTATTATTCCTGTGGATATCTACCCCCGTCAACGAACCGTAGTCAATAGATTGTGGAGTGAACTGACCGTGAGGATTCTGGATACATCTCAGAATAGGGTGCGTCAACTCTTTCGGCTTTGGCTGGAGAATGAGAATGGCAGCGGCTATGTAAACATAGGTCAGGACGTGAGCCGTGGCGACGATGAGCACGGTATTGACGATAAAGTCTGGATATTGCCAGAAGGCATGTACATGCTTACTTTGGGAGGCAGCAACTGGAGTGATCTTCGTGATTTTGCCACAATCTGCATGAAAGAGCGTGACAGCCAGATCCTCACTGTGATTGTGAATACCGAAGTTTCCAGTGGGAACATCATGGTTGGAGCGGGAGTACTATCTGACGAACTTGGTTACGACGCTAATCGCGTTCACCGTGGAGCGGTTTATATTAACCTGAGAGTATTGGCAGATAATGCAGTTGATGAGAAGGATCCCACCTACAGTCTGACGCTATCCAGTAAGTTTGATAATAGTATTGATAAGGACTTTGGTGCATTCCACTACAGTATGCGCAGCATATATGATCTTAGCTCAATATTCAGCAAGGATATTGAGCTGCGGTTTGATCGCGATATCTACAAACTGAAGAACTCATTATTGCTGTATCCCTGGAAACGCGATCGCAAGATTCTGGGTAAATTGGCTTTATACAGCCGGGGTGATCTGGAAACGCACTTCATGGACGAATACCAGCATTTCTCTCAAGATACACACTACATCCTTAATGACGAATATGGCAACGAGATAGATCGCGAAATAAACAAAGATAAAGTGCGAACCAAGATTGCCCTATTCCCTCTACAGATGAAGCAAGGATTGGGAATCACATACCGCTTTGCACTATCTCCCACTACAAATCTCACTCTTAGAGAAGGCTACGGTTGGCAGCAAAACTATAACCGCCTCTCTTATGCAAACCCAGTGAATGTCACCCAGGATGGCGTTACTTATTCCATGTATCAGGAGAATCCGGATAAACACAGCAAGGGTCTGGAAACCACCATTATCTTCTCTTCGGGAAACATCCTGAACTTCATGTCCATCAATTCCATATTTGAAGCATTGGTTCCATTTGACAATTCATCGCTCAAACCTCGGTTTGAAAACGAGAATACCATTAACTTCCGCTTGTACCGTAATATAAGCATGGATGTTGAACTAAAGCTTTCTTATGATGAATCCGAAAGAGAATATCTTGAATATGATCTCAGCAGTCATCTGAGGTTGAGCCTATTCTATTAGAATCATGAAGGTATCAAATGCCACCCTGTATCTTGAAGGTGAGTTCAGCAAACACAAGGTTTATGAACTCGAAAGGGAGTTAAACAGCTTTCTAAAGACAGAGCACATAAACACAGTGGATCTATCTGGAATTAGCATGATTGATTCGGCTGGAGTTGCTCTGCTAGATGAGATCCATACCCGTCTGCAGCCCAAGGCCAGGATTTTGTTGTTCAGGGCTGCTTCAAGCGAAGTTCAGGCTGTGATTGATACATTTACCACGCTCAAGCTTGAAGTACAAGCCAGGGACAGAGAAATGGGCTTCTTTGAGAAGCTCGGGGATTCAGCCTTGTATGGATGGTCGCAATTAGTGGAGACCTTCACTTTAGCGTCAGAAGTATTCTATTACAGCGTTATTGGTTTGTTTGATCGCCGAAAGCAACGCAAGGGATCTTTTGTTCAACAAGCCTTGCTGCTGGGTTTTGACGCCTTACCGATTGTTGCCTTGCTATCATTTATCATCGGCTTCATCATTGCTCTGCAATCCGGTGTGTTGTTAAGGGATTTTGGAGCTAATGTATTTATTGCGGATTTGATGGCAGTATCGATCGTGCGGGAGTTGAGTCCCCTGATCACAGCCATTATCGTAGCTGGCCGCAGTGGATCGGCGATTGCCTCCGAGATTGCCACCATGCAGGTGACCGAAGAACTTGATGCTCTGCGGATGATGGCTTTGAATCCGATCCGCTATGTTGTAGTTCCAAAGTTTCATGCCATCACCGTAGTAATGCCGATCCTGATCGTTCTGTCCATCCTTGTGAGTATGATCGGTGGAGCGATTATTGCTCTTGGTTATCTGGGGCTTTCAGTGGAAGTATTCTATGCCCGGAGTGTGGAAATCTTAACCATCAAGGATATCGTGATCAGCTTTGGAAAGAGTATCTGGTTTGCCTGGGTAATAGTTGTGATAGGTTCACATTTTGGATTCCAGGTGAAAGGTGGGGCAGAGGGAGTAGGCAAATCCACTACCTCCGCAGTGGTGGCATCGATCTTTGCCGTAATCATCTTTGATGCAATATTCAGCTTGCTCTATCTATGAAAAACGAAGCTATCATCGAGATTCGCGATCTGGTTGCCAAATATGGCGAAAAGACAGTGTTGGATGGCATATCCGTGGATATCTATCCGGGAGAGGTTACCGTCATTCTCGGCGGTAGCGGTTGTGGAAAAACCACACTTTTAAAGAACATGCTGCGTCTCTACGAGCCTTTCTCCGGGAGTGTCAGGTTTTGCGGAGAGGAAATCCTGACCATGGATGAAAAAGCTTTCAATCGCGTGTTACAGCAGATTGGCATGCTATTTCAAAACGGAGCGCTGCTAAACTCAATGTCTGTCTATGACAATGTGTCGATCCCTCTTGAATTGCATACGAAGCTTCCCCGCCATATCATCGATCGGATCATCCGGGTAAAACTACATCTGGTAGGCCTAAGCGAAGCCATCTACAAGTTTCCTTCCGAGCTTTCCGGTGGGATGAAGAAGCGTGCAGCCCTGGCCAGAGCAATGGCTTTGGATCCCTTGATTCTTTTCTGTGATGAACCTTCTGCTGGCTTGGATCCCATCACCTCAGCTGCCCTGGATGATCTTATCCTGGATTTGAAACAGCAGCTTTCAATGACCATAGTGATTGTTACCCACGAATTGGCTTCCATCCATCGGATTGCAGATCGGATCATCTTTCTGGAGGGGGGCAAGATGCTGTTCAATGGCAGCCTGCCAGATGCCAAAAGAGCAGGTATCCCGCAAATCGACCGGTTCTTTGAAGTGGGTAAGTTTTAGTGCTAAAGATCATTGTCGCCATGGCTCGAAATAGAGTAATTGGCCTGAACAATCAAATGCCCTGGCATATTCCGGAGGATCTGGCCTATTTTAAAAAGCTCACTTTCGGCGGTACTGTGATCATGGGGAGCAACACCTATCGCTCAATCGGCAAAGCATTGCCCGGGAGGACAAACATTGTGCTTTCCCGCTCCAAGTCACTTCAGCTTAGTGATGCCAGATTGTATGATAGTTTTAAGGATGCTATCCGGGACTTTCCTGATGCCTTTGTGATTGGTGGCGCTCAGCTATTTGCCCAGGCATTGCCACTTGCAGGAAAGCTCTACATCACCCATATTGATCTGGATATTCCGGGTGATACCATGTTTCCGGAGATACAGTGGGGTGATTGGCAACGAATCAGTTGTGAATCTGCATGGGGAGCAAATGGCAGATATCCGCTCAATTTTTGTGTATATCAGCGGCTGACATCTTAGTTCTGCCAACTCTCCAGGATCTTCTTTGCATGATCAGACCAACTGAAATCCTTCAATCTCTCTTTACCCAGAAAGATCATCTGCAACTGCAAAGGTGGATCGCAGAGCACTTCCTGGATTCTTTGTGCAATCTCTGAAGGTTGTTCCGGATTGAAGGTCCGAACAGCCGCTCCTCCGATTTCCGGCAATGAGGATCGATCCGAACAAATCACCGGTAATCCTGCGGCAAAAGCTTCCAACAAGGGCAGACCAAAGCCCTCATATAGCGAAGGGAAGACATAGAGACTGGCCTTCTTGTACAATGCAGCCATTTCCGCTCCCTGGACAAAACCGGGGAAATGAATCCTGTCCTTATCCTTCATCCTGGAATGATAGTCCACCACCACTTCCGCATTATTCCATTTACCTCCGGCACACACCAATTCATATTCATCCTTGATCTCCTGAGCTAACATCTCATAGGCTTTCAAAAGATTGAGATGATTCTTGCCGGGATGTTCAATCCGTGCCAGATAGAAGATATACTTGCCGGTTATCCCAAATCTGGAAACAAAATCTTTCTGAGG
>JALNYD010000173.1 GCA_023230025.1 Candidatus Cloacimonadota bacterium
AAATCACCGTAATCCGGTTTTCGACGCTCGAAGCGATCTTCCGCGTCCTCGACTGTCAGCCGGGAGACCTCCAGGAATATCAAAAATGACCTCCTCTTTTTTCTCTATCAAAGACGTACGGCACAATCCTTAACTATCTATAATCCGAAACTCTGTACTAATTATGATTACCGTCGGGCTTTTAGGGTGCGGAAATATCGGTCATGTGATCGCAAAGGGTCAGGAAAACTTCAGAATCACTGCAGTATATGATGTGGTTTTTGAGCGTGCGGAGGCATTCGGCAGAGAGTTCGGCGCGACTCCTTACTCTGACTTCACCGCATTCCTCAAAGAGCCGACCGATATCGTCGTCGAGGCGGCCTCTGTTGCGGCTGCAACGGCACATGCAGAGAGCATTCTTCTCGCGGGAAAAGATCTTGTTATCATGAGCGTTGGCGCACTCGCGGATATTTCTTTCCGCGAAGAACTCATCCAGACCGCCCGCGAGATGAAGAAAAAGATCCACATCCCCTCCGGCGCTATTATGGGTCTGGACAATATCCGCGTGGGTCAGATCTCCTCAATCGATAAATTCGTTCTCCGCACAACAAAAAATCCCAAATCCCTCTCGCGTGAAGCCGAAGAAAAGACCTGCATCTTCTCAGGAAAAGCCTACGACTGTGTCCATCAGTACCCAAAGAACACGAATGTTGCCGAGTCACTTTCGATCGCCTGCGGCAGAGATGTTGATGTCGAGCTCTGGATGGATCCCAATGAGGACCGAAACATGCATGAGATCTTCTTCGAAGGAGAGTTTGGCGAGGCATACATCAGAGTGAGAAACGTCCCGTCCCCGGACAACCCGGCAACCAGTTATCTTGCGGCCCTTTCGATCCTCTCGCTTCTGAAGAATCTGGACAATCCTTTGGTGATCGGCGCATGAACTATGAAAAAGAGATCAGGCGGCTCGCCGCCGAAAAAGGCGCTTTGATCCTTGCACATAATTATGAGCCCGCTGAGATCCAGGATCTTGCGGATATCACCGGAGATTCTCTGGAACTTGCCCGCAAGGCGAAGGAAGCAAAGGAGTCGACCCTCGTTGTCTGCGGCGTCTATTTCATGGCCGAGACGGCGAAGATCCTCTCTCCTGATAAGACGGTCCTGATCCCAAGACCGGATGCAGGCTGCCCGCTTGCTGATCAGCTCACTCCGTCTTCGGTCCGTGCGGCAAAAGCAGCACACCCGGGATCCCCGTTCGTTGTGTATGTGAACTCGAACGCGGCAACGAAAGCGGAGTGCGATATCACCTGTACTTCTGCAAATGCTCCGGATGTTGTCCGCTCCCTCAAGGAAGATACGATCCTTTTCGGTCCGGATGCAAATCTTGCCGCGTATGCCCAGCGAATGGTCCCGGAGAAAACGATCATTCCGGTCCCGAAGAACGGCGGCTGCCCGACCCATCACCAGTTTACTCTCCGGGATGTTGAGGCCGCACGCCGCGCTTACCCGAACGCGACGATCATCTGTCACCCTGAATGTTCTCCCGAGGTACAGCTGGCATCGGATCTGATCGGATCGACCGGGTATATGATCCGCAGATGCGGTGAAAAGAAAGAGTGGGTGATCTTAACAGAAAAGGGGATCATCCACCCTCTGCAGAAGAAGTATCCGGATGTTCTGTTCCATGGAATGGATACGGCGGTTTGTTCGAACATGAAGCTCATCACCGAAGAGGATCTCTACATTACGCTTCGGGACGGTGTCGTTCCGATCCAGGTGCCGGAGAGCATTGCAGACCGGGCCCGTCTTGCGATCGAGCGGATGATCGAGGCATCGGTATAGATGATCCCGACCGATCAGCTTCTTGCGTTTGTCGCCGAGGATGTTTCCGCAGGCGATATCACGACCCTTGCTCTATTGGAAGACAAGGTCGTTTCGGCGCATATCGAGGCACGGGAAGATATGGTCGTTTCAGGGGTCGAGGAGTGTGTGTGGCTGTTTAAGAATGCCGGAGTGATTGCCGATGTTCATGTGACCGACGGTTCGACTGCCCATTCAGGCGAGCATATCATTTCGCTCAAAGGTTCAGTCCATGCAATACTCTCTTTAGAGCGGACCTGTCTGAATCTTCTTGGGCGGATGAGTGGGGTCGCATCGGCTGCGTCAAAGGCCTCCCGTCTTGTTTCGGTCGTGAATGACCATGTCCGGGTCGCCGGAACGAGAAAGACGGCGCCCGGTCTCCGCTTTTTTGATAAGAAAGCTTTAGTTACCGGAGGGGCGCTGCCCCACAGGCATACGCTTTCCGATCAGTTCCTAATCAAAGATACCCACCGGGCGTTTATGCCGGTCGACGAAGCGGTAAGAAAATGCCGGGAATATTCCGATAAGAAGGTCGAGTGCGAGGTGGAGTCCGTGGAAGACGCTCTTCTCGCGGCAAAGACCGGCGCTGATATCATTATGTTCGACAACATGACCCCGGAACTTATCCGTGAAGCGATCTCGGCGCTTGAGGCTGCCGGTCTTCGCGGCGAGGTGACGCTGGAGATATCCGGAGGAATTACACCTGAGACTGTAGATACATACGCCGGCATCGATGTGGATGTTATCAGTATGGGGGCCCTGACGCATTCTGTCCGGTGTGCCGATGTAAGTCTGGAGGTCGATCGATAGATGGAGATCCGATCGTTTGCGGCCGCCGTTCTTTCTGTCAGGGCGCGGAGGTAGTTTCATATGAACTGCAGTATTCGGGAGATGGATGATGATGACTGGGTGCGGGTCAGTAAGATTTATCAGGAGGCACTTTTAGAGGGAATATCGACTTTTGAGACCGTTTGCCCGCCTTTTGAATCCTGGGACAAAGCGCATCTGAAGGACTGCCGGTATGTTATGCTTTCTGACAATACGGTTGTCGGCTGGTGTGCGGTCAGTCCGACGTCTGCCAGGGAAGCCTATAAGGGAGTTGTGGAGGTCAGTATTTATTTTGATAAGGCATTTCGAGGATTAGGTCTGGGCACGCAGCTGCTGGATCATCTCTGCAGAAAAAGCGAGGAGAAAGGCTACTGGTGTTTGTTTGTGAATATTTTGTCAATTAATCCTGCGAGTATCAGCCTTCATGTCAAGTGCGGTTTTCGGGAGGTCGGGTATCGTGAACGGATCGCGAAAGACCGGTTTGGTCAGTGGCAGAATACGATCGTGATGGAACGAAGAAACGCGATCACCTAAATCTGTCATCTTGTTTTTTTGAAAAATTTTGCACCGCTCTCAATCAATGGGAGCGGTGTTTTTTGCATCTGCTTGGGCATTATCGCACCGCGCGGTCAGGGGTTTATATGGTTGCAAGTTAATCTGTTATTTGGAGATCAACATGGACGCACAGCAGATCCAGCAGATTACCGACAGAATCTCCCAGAACTTAGTGTCTAAAGGAGTTTCGCCGGACAAGCAAAGCATTTCAGAGAAACTTACGCTCTACATCAATGAGTTTGGTGTAGTGCCGTTTGAAGCAGAGCGCAAAGTACTCTCTGATCAGTATAAACAATACAAGATCCCTGAGGAGGCGAAGCCCGCCCCGGGTTCGTCAGCAGGCGATGTGGTTCATATCGCTGATATCCAGCCAAATGACTGGGTCAGTGTGGAGGTCAAGGTCGTTTCTTTGCAGACGCCGAATTCTCCGGCGATCGCGCAGAGCGGGATCTTTGCAGACAGTACCGGCGCGGTGCGTTTTGTCGTCTTTTCCAAGGCGGCCGAGCTGCCGAAGCTTGAACTTGAGCGATGGTATCGGATCGATTCAGCGGTGGTCGATTCGTTTAAGGGTGTTCCCAACCTGAAGCTTCACTCGGGTTCCCGCGTCACTGAGATCGAGGATGACCGGTGTCTGGTGCCTTCCGAGCCTACCAAGTTAAATGAGCTGAAAGCCGGGGTCGTTTCCTGTATCCATGTGAAGTTTATCGAGGAGTGGGAGTCGAGGAGTGACCGGATGATGCAGAGCGGGCTTGTTGCCGATGAGTCGGGGAGGATGAAGTTTGTTTTGTGGCAGGATCCCGAGAAGGAGAAGCTGATTCCAGGCGCTGTGTACAATATTTTTTATGCAAGCGTCGATGAGTACAACGGAAGGCTTTCCCTGACGCTGAACTCGGCGGTATGGATCCAGGACGAGGATGCGGAGATTTCCGTTCCCGTGTCTGCGGGAAGTTCCGCTCCAAAAGAGCCTCTGCCAGTTTCTTCGATACGCGATCTTAAGGTCGGCTATGCCTCTCTTCGGGTGAAGTTTGTTGAGGAGTGGGAATCTAAGAGCGAACGGATGATGCAGAGCGGGCTTGTCGGGGATGAGACGGGGAGGATCAAGTTTGTTTTGTGGCAGGATGATTCCAAGGAGCGTCTGGAACTCGGACGCGTTTATGAGGTCATCAATGCTAAAGTGGATGAGTTTAACGGTCGTCTTTCGATCAGTCTGAATCCGGCGAAGTATTCGGCAGAGGAGCCGACGGCGGATATCGCGGTCGGGACACGTCTGGATGAGGTGACCGGGACGATCGTCCAGGTTTCGAAAGGATCGGGTCTTGTACGGCGTTGTCCGGTGGAGGGATGCAACCGTGTTCTTTCCCGGCAGAATTTCTGTCCGATCCATGAGATCCAGAACTCTTTCAATTATGATCTCCGGATCAAGGGTGTTGTGGATAATGGTCAGCGGGCATATAATGTTCTTATAAACCGCGAGGTTACAGAGGCGCTTTCCGGTATGACGATGGATCAGGCGATCGAGATCGCTTCGAACAGTCCTCTTGGTCTGGAGGAGATCCAGTCGGTGCTTACGGAGCGTCTTTGCGGACGCTATGTGAAGTGTTTCGGTAATGAGTTCGACGGCAGGATCCTGGTGAAGTCTGCGGAGTTTATCCGTCTTGATCCAAAAATCACCGCTGAACTTATGAATCGTGCGGGGGCTTCTGCAGGAGGTAACGAGATATGAATTCAGGTTCTGTATCAAACGGCCAGTTCATGTCATATGAGCGTGAGCCGGCAAAGCGTGTGTTCGCTGCCGAACTGCGCGAGGCGTCAAAGATGATCAAAGACTCTGAGGATGAGAAGAGTCCGGTATATCTGCTGCTGCCGACTGGCGAGCGGTGTAATCGTGTTCTGATCGCGGGAGCGATTACGCAGAAGGATAAGGTGGGTGATCAGAATATTCTGTATCGTGCTCGGGTTTCGGATCCGACGGGAATATTCTATATCAACGCAAGTTCGTATCAGCCCGAGGCGATGCATCAGCTTGCGAAGATCGACACATCGACGCCGTCTTTTGTGGTAGTGGTCGGCAAGCCGAATGCTTACACGACGCCTGATGGTAAAACCCTGATTTCTGTGCGTGCGGAGTCGATCGTTGTGGTGGATCAGGAGACGCGTGATTTATGGGTCCAGGATGCGGCGCGTTCCACCCTTGAGAGAGTGGATGCGCTTGTGTCAAATGCTCGTTCAGAGGATGCTGTTCTCGCGCGAGAGACATACCATTTATCGCCGGAGCACTGGAAAAAGATGGTTTCTGATGCTCTTTCCCGTATCATGCAGCTCTAATCCCATTCAAAATCTTATTTTTCAGAATGTCATTTCGGAGTCTTTATATGCCGCAATACCTAACATTATTACCTCACAAACTAATCGATCTGTGATGAACTTTGCCGGTATTATTTCCGGTTTCGTTCCACTCACTGATTCGGTGGGTTTATAAGTGATTGGAGGTAACTATGTTACCTCGCAAGGCTCTCGAACTTGCTTTCGGGATCTCCGGCATCCGATACCTGGGTTTTCCGGAATGCGGTTCGAAGACTATATAAGCATCTGGTGCTGATATAGTAGAGCTGTTTAAGTGGAGGACAAAACGCGAATCATCCGGTAATGACCGGAGTGATTGTTGGTCCTGACGTTGGTATTGTGGCGATGCGGACATTCATTGAAATGACCGCTGATTCCTTTCATACGGTTGTGTTTCTGTGATCATATCGTAGAAAACAACTGTGTGCCTATAAGAAAGAAAAGAAAATAGTAATTCTGGTTGATCCTGCCAGAGGCCATTGCTATCAGGGTTTGACTAAGCCATGCGAGTCG
>JALNYD010000174.1 GCA_023230025.1 Candidatus Cloacimonadota bacterium
CGTCCATGAACACGTAGTCTGCGCCGCAGAGCTTTTTCTGGCTCACCAAGGAAGCCGGGGGGATTGGCATCTCCCACACCTAGTTGTTCAAGAGCTGCTTTAGCACCTGTTTCGGCAATTTCCCGGGCTTCTTTTATCGCCCTTTCCAGTTTGTTACGAAGAGATTTATCGAGGGGGAGCATTATGCATACCTCATTGCAGGATTATAGGTCCGTTGGCAATGGCTTCTTTGAGTAAAGCACCCATTTCTTGTAGCCAAGCATCGACATCGTCGGCAGTTCTCAAGGTGTGGGATGGCAATTTTATTACCTGGCTTTGTGGTTCCATGAGTTTTGCTGCCTCTTCCAGGGCTTTATTAAATCTGCCAGGTAAGGCTGCAATCCTATCCTTGATGGAGCTTAGTGAATTCTTTGATAGAGTTTTAAGAATAGCGTTTGTGTCGGATAGGTCAAAGATTAGCACTGAACTAGCATCAAGCTGATTTGCTTTGAGGATTGCTTCCTGCTGTTCCGGTTCCAAGGTTTGCCAGTTGCCGCTTGATCCAAGGCTGGCTTTCCCTTGTTTAAAAGCTAAATCGTATTCTTGCTTCAGGCGATTTAACTCTTCCCGAAAGTTTTGGCTAAGCGCAGATACGATGGGCACCACAGGATCTGGGTCTGCGAGTAGCAGCCTCTGGTCTTTGATATGCTGAATCTGACTTTGGATGATCTCAAGATCAGGCAAGCCCTCAGACAGAGCCAGCAGTTGCTCGATTAGCCTCCAATGAGGATGCCGCTTAGCAATTTGATCCGCAGTTGTCTTGGCGGTGTCTATCAAAGCGCTTAGCTCTTCACAGGCATTGTAGATAGCCATCAGTCTTTCATTGCCGCTGCAGAGCCTGATTTCTTCAATTTTATCAGAGTTTGGTCTGTTTGGAAGCGGAGCATCGCCCCCGGCTTGGTCCATTATGGAGCTGAGTTTAAGGATAAAGTCGCCAGAAGAGTTATATTCATCTCCTGATGGGCAGGATAACCCAAGCTTTTGATACAACCTGCGGATGCTGATGCGCTGGGCATTGCTGATCACTACGGTCTCACTTTTTAAGGTAATCTTGCCAATGGCTTTACGTTCCAATTTGGCAATTTCAATGATCTGGTTCCGCTCATCTAAGGCTTTGATGATGCCTGCCACGATCAGAACTGCTATTGCACCATCGATGGCATCTCTCGGCCAGCCATAGGGAGATTTGTCAAAATGCTTGCGGATATCGTCACCCTTCTTACCATTGCCGATATAGCTTAAAATAGCTTTGCAAATGGGATTGTTTGCCGGCTCACCGCTATAATCAATGGAGCTTAGGGCATCCGGTGCTCCATGCATGGCTTTTTCATAAACCTTGCTCCATCTGCTATCGTCGGCTTCGCTGAATTTTGGATACAGCCGCAATAGGGAGCTACTAAGAGAGCTTTCCAGGCTTGCCTTTAGATTTGCCTCACTGATCTCGTTGCCTCCGGCTTGGATCACTTTCGCTTCCGAAAATAACTCTTGGAAGAGCTCATCGAGCTTAAGCTCTGCTGTGTTTTTTATAGTTTCTATGGCTGATCGGGCTTCAATACCCTCAGGAGTATTGGGGTTCCCCTTTACCCGCAAGGTGTTTTCTGCTGCTTTCAGTTCTATCAGGCTTGCTCTGATGGCATCAGAGTTCTTTTTTGGCAGATAAACAGTGATTAGGGGAGAGTCATTGCCCAGTTGTTTCGCATCTACTCTGGCAGAGTTTTCCTCTACGCTCCAGCCATTTCTTAACCAGATGTAGAGCTTTTCTTTGTGATCTATTGGACTGCTGCCAGCGTAACTTAGCAAGGCTTCGCGTGGTACTTTTGATTTTCCATGCAAAACACTTAAGCCCCTGGTTGCGGAAGCATAGTGCTGCTTAATCCGTTCTTCCCGTTCTGAATCAATCAATTGAGATGAACTGGATAGAGCTAACTTCTGAGTTTGAATCTCGCCATCCCATGCGACGCTTTCCTCGGTCTGAATGCGGTATTCATCCTTTACTTTCATCAATAAGGAGCAGGTATCCAGTAGTTTGGGCAGTTTGCTGCGTAAAGCACTACTATCTATAGTTATATCCTCCAGCATCAGGTCTGCCAGTGTGGTGGTTACGGCTCGGATGCCAAGATCAGGGTTATGCGCATTGATCTTATTGATAAGGAATATCAAACCACATGCCTTGGCAAGCAGTCGCTCATCCTCATTTTCACTGGCTATCCAGAGCATGGTTTGATCATATACCTTACTTGGCAGGAGGCGGGCTTGCAGGAGTTTGATAGCCGAATCGAAATACAGATAATCAGCGGGTATTACATTTCCTATAGGCATATCCACATTTGTTTTGATAGCTTTATGGATTGTGCTCAGTTGATTGCGGAGCTGGCTGTCTGTGCCAGTCATGTCCAAAACCCTAAGCGCTTCTTCCCAAAATCTACGTCTTACTGGCAGGATGGGATAATCCTGGGTAAAGAATGAATCATCTTCTTTTTTATGTGCCACTGCGGTTCCGCTCAGGTGTCGAGACAGCTCTCCGATATTGGATTTATAGACATTGTCCAAGGCTGGCAAGGCAGCAGGATTCTTGGCAAGAAATACCTTGCGGATCACAGTATCCACATCGTTATCAGAAAGCTGGATAGGGATGGTAAAGCGCCCCTCCAGTTTCTTCAGATTTGCAGTGCCGGAAATGGCTGTCTGTCCTGTGGCTACGATGATCAGCTTTCCACCGATGTTTTTTGTGCAGGCTTCGATGGTCTCTTGCACATCCAGCGAACGCTCACTGCTGTCGCCGATGTATTGCTGCATTTCATCAAGGATGATGGCTGTGAGGGGGATCTTGCTGTCTATTGACAAAGCGCTGCGTAGGGCTTTGAGCATTTCATCTATCGATATGTCATCAGTGCTGGGATATAGATTAAGCAGGGTATCCATGCATACTTCATGAGACAGAAAGACATTAGGCTTTACCTTCATTAAAGCATCGTGTAAGCATTCGGCGATATAGAAGTTATCAAGTTCAAAATCCCAGTTTGCACCAGCAGAAACAACATAATCCCTGGTTTGCTCAAAAATATGCTCTTGTTTTAACCACAATACAAACTTGGCTTTTTGGTACTGCTCAGGTAAGCCCAGGGACGTGAATACAACACCCAGTAGTGCTAGCCGCACATTGCTGCTACCAGATCCGAGTGTTCCCGATGCTGCATGTAAACCGCCATGACGTTTTGCCTGTATACTTAGCTCTTTTAGAAGGTCTCTGGTGCTTTGGGGTAGATTTGCGATGCCCCTGGCAGTTGCTCCATCTGAGAAAACCGTATCCAACCATAGCGCACGGAGCATCTTAGCCAGGTGAGATTTTCCTGAGCCATAAAAGCCACTGATCCAAACAGAGGGTTGCTGGGCTTGATTGATGTTTTTCAGATAGGTTTCCAGAATATGGTTCAAGCCCTTTTCATACTGCCCATCACATACGAAAGTCTCCAATTCATAGCGGAGTACTTCCAGAGCTTGGTCTGTTCGTTCATCATTGACGTTTGCCACGCCTTCGTTGACTAACTTGACTGAAGTAGGGTCTTTAAGGTATATATCTCTATTCAGCATCTTTTTACCCCTTAAGATTCGTTATCCGAAGTTATTGGTATAGCCAGATAGCTCCAGCCGTCATATCCGTCCAGCAGACGGTAATTATTATTTTCGTAAGTTCCGGGGAAGAATACTACCAAACGTCCCTTTACTAAAGGAGCGATGCTCTCTATAAGTTCCTTCACTTTCAAGAAACCAAATAGTGACCCTACGCCATAGATAGCAAAGGCGGTATCTGCATCGGCACCATTGCTGATGACATAAGCCTCGATCTGGCTTACTAAATACGCCTTATAGGTTGGTAAAACTGTCTTGAGTAATTTGGGATTCTTAAAGTATTGTTCGGCATAGGGGTGAGAGGAAAGCCACTGGGCAAAGCTGTCAGAAAGATCATATTGCAGCCATTTCTTTGAGCTTTGGATAGTTGCCAGCTCAAATTCCTCCAGCTTGGCTCTGAGGTTTTTTTCGTCCTTTGGGTCATATACACAAAACCAAACCCTTTGCATCGATGCTGCATCAGATCGCCAAGGTATCCTCACATGCTTATGATAGTTTTGGAGTAGTGAATCTATCTTAGACATTGATCTTCTCCGGTACTGCTGCTATTAGGATAGCATCAAAATCAACTTCAACAACGTCACCAATGCGCTTCAAGCGGAGCAAGCCCATGCGAGATGCAATCTCTGCTAAATTAATCAAGGTTTCTTTGGGGCTATCCAGATAAGACACAAATTCGCTTTCAAACAGCCGCATTCCCTGTGCTCCGCAAAGGAAACCAAGTAAAAGTGCATAAGTAACCGATGTTGGGCTGGGCTGGGCTTTAATCCTAACTTTCCTGCTTCTACCGGTTAAAAAGCCAGCTTGGGTCCATGTTGCATTGATGTTTTGACTGGTGGAAGTAAGCGTCACTGGGCTAAATCTATCAGGATGTAGCTTGGCGATTTGTTTTTCCAATTCCAATCTATCAATCACTGTTCCTTCCGACTTGGCAAGCACCCAGGGAGTAAGCTCCCTAAGTAGTTGGTCACGGGTAGTAGCACACAAGAACGCATTTTGTGGAAGCGATTCTGGGTCTTTAATCCAGAGTATTTTGAGGATACGGAAAATCGTAATTTCATCATCAAGCCCGTAAAGAATGCGTAGATTGTCAAGCGTGCGCTCTCTGTTGCTTGCAGAACGCTTATGAAGACAGTTGTCATTTAATATTGCAGATGCGTAGTCTTTGAAAGAGGCTTCAGGTGCATTCACTGCACTTAGCAGCATACCCAATTCGGGAAGCATTATTGTCCTGGATGTATGAGATCCGGCAGAATTGAGCCGCAAACCGAATTGCTCAGGATTTGTGCTTTGATTTTGAATCACTCACTACCTCGTTCGCACCACCTTTCCGCATCCAGATATCTACCTCATCTGTTTTGAATTTCCAGAGCTTGCCCAGCCTATGTGCAGGCATACCTTTTTCTTTAACCCATTTATACACAGAGTCTTTCGTAATGCCCAAATACTCGCTGATTTCCACGACGGAAAGCCATCTGTCATTCACATTAAACTCCTTTATATGCGTGTCCAACATGGCATAAGCGATAGCTTCTGTCCATACATTGTAAATCCATCAGCTAATGCCAAACACTGAAAATCACACTAATAAATGGTATCAGATTATGTCAAAGCATTTATTGAAATCAACATCGAGTAATTGCTCATTTTTTCGATCGATACATGAGAATAGGCTTTAAATGGTCGAAACAATCAGGTTCCGAGATATTATCCAAGCCAACTCCGGATCGGGGGTCCAGTTAACAGTTTTGAAAAAACTCTGTCTATCTTAGTCAGGACTCAAGTTGATCTAATGTAGGGAGTTCCCTCTCAATCCAAAGATCTATAAGACCGTTGCACGTTAAAATGGACAATAAGTTTATCTAAATAGTTCTTGACAAATATGTTACATGTATGATTATGGCTCAATCAATACACAGGAGCTAATCATGGAAAAGCAAACCCTAACTTTCGCAGATCAAGAGATTGCCAATCGTTTGGCAAGCCGCAAACACTTCCTTAAAGATGTGGATCAACTGATAGACTGGAAAAGGATCAACAAACTGATCAGCAAAGTTGAGATCAGAAGGACTTCTGTAGCCGGGAGTTAAGCTTCATTCCCACCCCCGCTTGGACAGGGGTACCCGCTTGGACATTGCCCTTACAAGCCCGTTTCTGCACTTCCGCATGGCGTTGTTTCTTGGTAGTCATTCTTCTTATGTATTAGTAGGGTGCTAACAACCATAAGTGCAGAACCTTGGGAAGTCCTTTCTGCGAGTTTGCCAGCTTTCTTACGCATTCTCCGGCAATACTTTATAATCCACCTGGGTCACAATATACACTTTAGTATTGACTCCAATCCGCTCTGCAGCAGAATGGCATCTGGAACTAATCTTGCAGCCATGCGGATATAGTCAATGC
>JALNYD010000014.1 GCA_023230025.1 Candidatus Cloacimonadota bacterium
GCATATAGGCATAGGTATTTGCCCAGAGGGGTGGCACAATGCGGAAGGCTATCAACTTCTTGCCTTCAGAATAGTATCCCTCAGGGGAGTAGGCCGATACATCCAGACTGTATCTGCCCGGTTTGAGTTTGCGAAACTCCAGATAGGGAGTGTAAGCCCGGGTCTGAAAATCCCTGTCATAGCCCTGCAAGCGATACTTGATGCCGCATTTGGTGGGATCGCTGACGTTAAGGATATCAATGGGAATCCGGATGTTGTTTTGATTATGCTTCAAGCGATGATAATCGAGAACACTGAAGCGCTGGCTTTCCACTTCAAACCATGGCACGGAGATTCTGACGCCGGAACTTACTCCATTGATACTGATTAACTTGCTCTCGTCCAAATGATCGTCCCAGCCATGAACTAAAACTCTGTTATTGCTCCCCCAAACCTCTAAGACTGTGCTTGGTAAGCCGTCGCTTTCGCGAAAAACAAAGCCCATTTGAGAGATGGGAGAATAGCAACAAACTCCCAAATACCCTACTATCCAGATATTGTGTTCGTGATAGAAGACCTTTTTTAGGGAGCCAATATTTTCATAGGAAGACGGATTGATCATCCCCCATCGGTCTTTAGAATAATTCCAGATGACATCTCCCAAAGTAACAATGGGCAGATCTGCTCCGGGAAAGAGACGTAAGCCATCCTCCAAGAGAGGATCGAAGAAAAGTTGTTCCGGCAATCGAGATGATTTATTCTGCTTATCCAAACGAGTTAGATAAAGAACATCCTTATCATCGGCTTTAACTTCCAGCGCCCAAACCTTGCCCTCGAGGTTGTGAATGCTCAATAGATTGGGATGTACTTGCATTTTCTGGTCTTTGATATTGAAACTGAAGCTGGGCACAACCACCGGTTCTTTATCTTTTGAAGAGGGATCGTAATAGGCATATCTGCTATGCCACAACACCCCATCGCTATAAGCCCAAGCAGGGGATTTCATAAAGTATTGCAGCAGGTGGCGATGCCCGTCAAACCAAGAACTCAGGCTTTGAGCAAACACTCCTTCATTTGAGCTGAAGATCTTTTTGGTACCCTCAAACAGACTTAATGAATCACCATTTGCCACAAATAGACCGTTACCGGACAACCAAGCACGGAAGTTACCCTCTATTTCGCAGAGACTGGATTCCCTGCCCTTATTGATGGGCAAAGCTTGGATAGTGCTAGACAAGCCGGATCTTTTGTGATAGTACCAAAGTCCGTTGCTTACGCCAATGCTGGTGTAAAAACCCGGCAAAGTGGCACTTAAATCATATCTGCCATCATTCCCTTCTGTGTACAATTTATAGATATGAGAGTTGAGGATATTAGCCGTCAGCATGCGGGGAATGCTTTGTTCTACTTTCAAATAGCAGCTGCCCCTGACCCCAGGAATCAGTGCGTCATTCAGATCAACGCTGATTAGCTTGCGCAAATCAAGGTACCATAAGCGCCCGGTTCCTTTGAACAGCACAAAATGCTCGTTACTATAAGTGATATCGGGATTAGTGGCATCTAGCAAAGGCAGCCGGTACGACACAGTGGTACCCAAACGCATATCATTAAGAGTCACATTGACAGTTGATGAAGCATTATCTTTGTTGATTACTGCCAAAACCCATCCGGAATGTTTAACCACGGCATTTTTGTCATTGTTCCGATCGCCGAAGAAAGGCATATTTGAGACTCTAATTGAATTCAAAACGCTTACATTAGCAAAGAAATAGTCGTTATCGTTATTGGTCCAGGATTGCTCTAATTTTACCTTATATACCTCGTCACGAAAGTTTAAGAAAACTCCTTTGTAATCGTCGAAATCCTTGTCCATTACCATCCTGAATTCATTGTTTCGGACGAAGCTGCCATTAGTATTGGTGTATTGCTGCAAGAATAAGATCTTATCAATCGTGTACACCACGATATGCATGTTCAAATCTGCTGATCTGTGCATACTGCGGATTCGAGCATTATTATTTAATACTATCTCTTTGCTCTTGCATCCTTTCAAATCTATATGAATCAATCGGTTTGATCCGGGAAAAGCGATTACTGCATCATCAGCAATGGCTTGGAATAAAACACTGTTTATCTGATCAAATCCAGCCGCAAATGCTTGTGGATCCATAATCAGCAAGGAATCCTGCAGGGCATTATCATGCATTTTGAAGAACAAACCTGATGTTAATTGGGCTTCCCAATCTGCCCGATTTGCCCTTGCTCCGGGATATCTCAAGCTCCAAAGCCGGTTTTGGGAGTCCACTAATCGCAGCAGGTTTTCCACTTCTTCATTTTCGCTGAACAATCTGCTAATCCGATATGGCAGATTGCTATGCGCGTAGTATTGCAATCCCTTCTCGTCAAGAACGGAATAGCCCTGGGTGCCCAGGTGAATCACCTTTGCCCCATCTACGATCAAATCTTTGGACAAGAAGACATCTGCAATTTCTTCATGCACTGGAAGCAGCTGTTTTATGAAGCCATGGCCTTGCCATCGATAGAAACCGTCCTGCACTGCAACTACGATTTGCCTGCCGGAAGTGGAAAGCAATTTCTTATCTTTTCTGATGTCCTCGGCCTCCAAAAACCTATCCATATTCTGCCACTCTCTTCCATTAAACCTGTACAATGATATTCCTTTCAGCCCCCAAAGATAGCCTGTACTATCTAAAAATATCTCGCTTTCCGGAGCACCCTCTGTAAAAAGATAGCTCTTCAAATGTTCGCTTTCTTTGACAACCTTAAGATAGCTTTCCAAACTCCTGTCATGAGCCGTCGAGCACAGTAAAAGCAGCAAAATGATATAAAAGAAGATCTTAGCCAATGTCTTCATAGTTTCCTGTCCCTAAGATGATATATTACTCTGAGAGAAGCTTGATAAGTTCCTCCAGACTGAGTTTGCTATTATCCCATTTCAGGCTATAGCCGAGATCGGGGTTTTCGATGCACTTCAGTTCTCCTTCCGGAGCAACTTCATCCAGCAGTACTTCATGCACCAGTTGTTCATTATCAAATCCTTTGAGCTTCATGGAAATGGCGTCTGAGCAGGGGATGCAATCCTTCACCAAGGCCCAGGTGGGGTGTGAGATCAGGATTTGATCTTCCGCTGCCATGCTCTGGATTCTGGCTGCAAGGTTCACCGGGGTGCCGATGATGGTATAGTCCAGGCGTTCGCTGGAGCCAAAATTGCCCACCGACACATGACCAGTGGCGATGCCCATGCGCACAAAGAGAGGTTTTTGATAGCCCAGTTCATACCAATGCCGATGCAATTCCCGCAAGCGTTTACGCATGGCAATAGCCATCTTTACACAGCGCAAGGCGTGATCCTGATCACTCACAAAGACGGGATCACCGAAAAAGACCATGATGGCATCACCGATATATTTGTCCAGAGTGCCGCCATATTTATTGGCGATGTGCGTCATTTCTTCCAGATAGGAATTGAGGAAATCAGAAAGCGCTTCACCCTCCATATCGCGACTGTGCCAGGAGAAATTGACGATGTCGGAAAAGAATATACTCAGGCGCACCCGCTTGGTTTTATTGATTTCCACCGTTTCTTTGCCGGAAGTGATCTTTTGGAAGAGTGGCGGAGACACATAGCGCCTCAGCTTATCGGTGAGCAGGCGCATGCGTTTGTCGTTACGATCGCTAAAACGGGTAAGCTGAATCACCTGTTTCAGCACATCAGCATAGGAACTCAGCAGTTCCTGATATTCAGCCAGTGACACCTCAGTCTTGGTGGGATCCTGTAATACCTGTTTACTTTTTTCCAGCAGCTGTTTTTCCTGCCAGAATACGTCACTCTTGTCCATCAGCCCGGTTAATCTGTGCGTTTCAGGATTTGGTAGTTCAGGCTCATGTCATCCATCAGCTCTTCCCAATCCTCCATCATGTCTGTATCGCCATCCAGATAATAGAGATTCAATATCACGGTTTTATCCGAATCCTTAGCATGCTGCAAGCGAAAGATCAGCTCGCGCATCAGCTTTTGACTGGAAGTATTGTGATAATCCAGCTTGACCTCCACCCGCAGCTGTTCTTTGTCCAGCGCAAAATACTCATCCAGCTTCTCAAAGAGGGGATGGAATACATCCATGGCATTTTCCGGCCAGGATTCTCCTGCCAGCAGCAATTCACCGCTTTGTGGATCCAGTAAGATATAGGGAGTTGTCTTGGTAGCCATTACTTCGTATTTATCCATTCTGATCCTCCACTTTCACATACACTTTCATTTCAAAAAACTTGTTGCCATTGTCCAGATCGGTAAAAGAAAAGTCGATGGGACGCTCGCTCTTGCGGGCTACTTCATACAGGCCCAGACCCGCGCCACCATTAGCTGAAACTGTTCCGGATTTGAGCTGGGTCTTGTAGCTCTGCTTCAGCTCTTCACGGCTGAGGGAATTGATCAGCTCCAGCCTTTGTTTGATGTCATCGGCTTCTTCGCTGCTCACAATGTTACCGGAAAAGACCACGAAGGTATCCGCGGCATGTTTCCCGATTCCGATTAAGCCGATGCCCGTGCTTTTCTGAGTTTCCTCGGAAAGCACCTGCTCTGAAGAATACTTGAAGATATTGTGGGCGGATTCCACCAGAATTGAGAATACCCTGCGCACTACTTTTGCATCGCAATCATCCCGATGCAGCTTTTCCTTGATGGCGTCGCCCAGAGAGGCCAAAACATCACGGGTGATAGGCCCTTTGTAAGAAAACTGAATATGGTTGTCTCGCATCAACCGGTAAATGGAATGCACATCAAAACTAAACATCCTATTCCTTCCTTGGAGCTTTTTTATACTCACAAACATGGATGTTTGAAAGCAAAAAGATGTCAAGTTGTTTGTTTGAACGAACGGTTGGGATGGGGGTTAGGGGGTTTTGGGGTTGTAGAGTTTTAGGGTTTTAGGGTTTTGGGGTTTTGACGATTTGACGATTTGGCGAGGGGTAGCCTAATTCTCTGATCTCTTGCCTTATTTTCCTCTGTGTGGTAAATAAACAAAACAGGACTGGGCGGATGTTTCGGATTTACAATTTACAATTTACGATGTACGATGTTCGATGGAAACCTGATGGAACTGATTCATCTACCACGAATGGACGCGAATAAAAGATCACGAATGGACGCAAATGAATGCTCAATAGAGAAGTAGCAAAGTAGCTGAGTCCCAGCTGGACTTATCTCTGAGATCATGCTGCTGCATACCTGCAAGAATCGCTTAACAGGGAATTCTACAGAGACAGAATGTCCAAAGTCCAACAAGCGTCAGGATGACGCTTCCACACCCGATGCTTCACCCCGGCTTCATCACTATATCAGCCCATAATTCCCCCATGCCATGTGGAGATTATGGCGTGATATAGTGCTGAACTAGAGTTAATCCCGGGAGGAAGGCAATAGGAATCGACTGAAATCCGAGACGGTAGGTAGCAGGGCTGCAAGCGAAAAAAAATCCTGAAACAGCAATGGCATATCTTTCATAGAGATATGTCTTCACAAGGTGAATCATGCTTTTTCAGAGCAGAGTATTATCTGTCTATAGAAGCGTAATATATGGATCTGCTGTATTCTTAATCCATTGAGGTGTGGACTTTTCGCTGCTTGACAAAAAAACGGTCTGAAGATTTGCTCACTTTGTGCAGATTGCGGGAGTCATAGCAAATGCCAAGCACCTGTTACGCAGTTAAAAAGAAAGATATGTGGATAAGTTGTGGATAAGTTCATCTTAAGCCATGAACAAGACTCGGAAGATTCTGGATTAACTTGCTGCAGGGCTATAACTTGGATGTGTTACAAAAGCAGAGCTACTGTTTTCCGTAGTTTCGTGGATAAGCATAGATTTTTTGAAGGATATTGACTTATGGATCAAGACATTTGGCAGAACATCTTGGATAAACTGGAACAGAACATAAATGAGCAGAGTTTCAAAACCTGGTTTTATGATACCAAGCTAATCGATATGAGCGATACTCAGCTCCTGGTCAGAGTTCCCACTCAGTTTAGTGCAAACTACCTGAATCAGAATTACAAGGATGTGCTTTCCGAGATTTCCCACACCCTGTATGGCAGAAAATATGAGATACAGTTTGTAACTTATCCATATCGCAGTACTGAAAATGGCTCGCGTACTGCAACACCGGGAGATGGGGGCAACAAGGTTACCTTGAATGCCAAGCTGAATGAGCGTTATAACTTTGAGGAATTCGTGGTAGGCCGCAACAACAATTTTGCCTATTCGGCAGCCAAAGCCGTGGCAGAAAGCCCTGGTTATACCTATAATCCGCTCTTTATCTATGGAGAAAGCGGAATGGGTAAAACGCATCTGATGCAGGCGGTGGGCAACTTTGTGGTCAAAGAGGGACGCAATTGCAGCATCTATTATACTACCAGTGAAGCCTTTACCAACGAGATGATCGAAAGCATCCGCAGCAATAAAATGCCGGATTTCCGGGCGAAGTTTCGCAAAGTTGATCTGCTCCTGGTGGATGATATCCATTTCCTATCCCGCAAGGAAGGAACTCAAGAGGAGTTCTTTCACACCTTTAACGCTTTGTTTGACAACAAAAAACAGATCGTTCTTACATCAGACCGGCCACCCAAAGATATTCCGGATCTGGAGAAACGTTTGGTTACCAGATTTGAAAGCGGACTTCTGGCGGATCTCAAGAACCCGGATTTTGAAACCAGGGTAGCTATCCTGCACAAAAAAGCTGAGCCGGAAAACATCACCCTGATGGACGATACATTCAATTTCATTGCCGATAACATCACCTCCTCGGTGCGAGCTCTGGAAGGCTCACTGATCCGCATTCTGGCCTTTGCCTCATATAACAAGCTGAATCCGGAGGATATCACTCCTGAAATTGCAAAGAACATCCTGGCCGATATGATCTCAGAAGTTAGCCGGGAAATCTCGCTGGATGCCATTACAGAACAGGTTTGCCGTACTTTTGAGATCAGTAAACCGCAGATCATGGATAAATCCCGCAAGCCAAACGTGGCTTTTCCCCGCCAGGTAGCTATGTATCTGGCAAACGTGTTGATCCCATCCCTCTCTCTGAAGGATATCGCAGAATATTACAACCGTAAAGACCACACCACAGTGCTACATGCCAAACGCATGATCGAGAACCAATTTCGGGATGATGGGGATTTCCGCAGCCTGGTGGAACTGATGATCAAGAACATCAGAAATTGAGTATCATGAATCCAGGGAAAGATCATTCCATGAAAAGCAATGCGCTCGAGCTTCGCACTTTCTCAGGGGATCTGAATAGACCCAATATTGCTCCCTTCAAAAGTAAGTATCCATGTTGCTCAGATAGCATTAAAAAGCTTTGCCAAAGCTCCTTAGGCTCATTATGCCCACACTTATCCACAATTGTGGATGATTATATGTGGATAAGCGTGGATATCTTGGAAAATAATCACTTAGCTCAATTTTCTGTGGATAAGCAGTGGATAAGACCCCTCACTTATCCACAACTTATCCACAGCCCCGAAAAGTCCCTAAGTATCTGCAAAACTCCCATGACAAAGAAAAAGCTTGACCAATTATCTACATATCCACAGAGCCTACTACATCTACTGATTTACAAAATTTATCTTAATTAGGATTAGATTATATGAAGACCTTTAAAATATGTCTCGTGCTCTTAGCGGTGATTCTATTGCTTAGTGCCTGCACTCGTAAGGATAATCTTACAGGTGACAACTGGTCAGAGATCAGTGCTCAAAGTTTTGATGATATCAATGCTGTAGTGGATGGATTTAGCTTTCCTCCCGATACATTGGTCAGCATTAGTGCAAACCGCAGGTGTTTGCCAATCGGAAACTGGCAGGGAGCCCATGCCAGGGGTATAGTCAGATTCACCGGTTTACCTGCTCAAAGCAGCCTGGCGGAATATCACAGTCTGCAAGATCCCTATCTAAAGTTCACTATTTTGCGTAGGGATCAGGCGGATTCCAGACAGGAGCTGAATCTCAAATTGCACAAAGTATTGCGGAGCTTTATCGATCCTGATTCTCTAAGTGCTGAAGATTATGAGTATTTTGCTGATCTTGTAGTTCCAGCTACAATTAGTTCCAACGATACGATCACAGTGGAGCTGGAAACGTCCTTTATCCAAAACTGGCAAAGCGATGCCGACAGCACCGGCCTGAACATCCTGATTCTTCCTGAAGAGGGAGTGGAGGGTTTTGTGGAGATTCGCCTTTCCAGCACCACCGAAGGTAGCAAGCTGGGCTATTCCTGCCAGGTTGCAGCCGAAGATGAGCAGGTGGATTTTGCCACCTATGCCACCAAAGAGGCCTATAGTTTCAATCATCCCGGAGCGGAAGTGGATGCAAGCGTCTGGAAGCTGAGCAATTTCAATCCTCAACGGATGTTTGTGGATTTACAGCCGGATTCAACCCTGTTTGTGGATCCGGACAACAACATTCTGAGCCCTGAAGATCTGAAACGGGTGAGCATCAACAAGGCAGAGCTGGTGCTTTTTATCGATAAAAGCAATAGCAATCTGCTGAATGCCTTTTCATACTATGTGAGCGCTTTCCTGGTCAAGGAAAAACCGGAGAATCCAGAGGTGATTGCCACAACGAATATGGAGAGCATCATATTTTCATATCCCTTAACCAGTTATGCTACAAATAGCGCTGATTCCCTGGTAATAAACATCACCCCCATCATCCAATCTTACACTGCAGGAAAAAAGGATCCTCAAGGTATAGTGATCATGAGTAACTATGAACGCAAGGACTTTGGAGAGATCCAGTTTTATACACCACAGAGCAGTGATTTGAGCAAAATGCCCTATATCAGGGTTCGATATACTCCGCCATTTCTATGAAAAGAGTTCTTTTGTTGCTGATCCTGGCTGGAATCTTCTTTGTTTCGGCCTGTAATAAGAACCAGGATACATCTGCCAAGCTGGCGGAAGTGAATGGTGAAGTGCTTACTTTGGATGCCTTTAAATCCACCTTTGGGGTGGAAGAATGGGATAGCCTGAGTCCGGAGACGCGCAAACGTTATGTGGAGGATTGGGTGAATCTGACCCTGCTGGCTCAGGAAACCAGGAGCCGGGGATTGGATAAGGAACTTGCTTTGCAGCAGCGCATCAGCTATGCCACCAAGAAGGTCAAGGCAAATGCTCTGATTTCAGCATCATTGGCGAAATTGCAGATATCCGAAGACCAACTGTTTTCATATTTTAGGATCCATCAGGCGGATTTCCTGAAGCCGGTGATGCTTTACAAGATTGAGCGCATCAAGCTGCAGGATAAGATTTCCGCAGAGAATGTATTGCAGCAACTCAACGCTGGAATGAGCTTTGCTCAGGCTGTGCGGCAGCATTCCATTGAAGCTTTGCGCAATCAGGGCGGCAGCATGGGCTTTGTGGCTCCAGGCTCGCCGGATTCGCTGTTCTGGCAAAGTGCCAATACTCTTCAAGCCAGTCAATATGGCGTGTTGAGCGTGGAAGATGCATGGTATGTGATCCGCTATACAGAGACCAAAGATGGCGAAAGCGATGCCAATTTTGAGGATCATCGTGCCGAAATCAAGCGTCGCATCATATTGGAACGCCAGGAAGAGGTTTACCAGAATCTGTTGCGCGAAATCAAAGCCAAACAGCAAAACATCTATTATTACTAAGAAGGATTTTGAAACACATGAAAGCTAAGCTAATCTGCATTCTGCTTCTTGCATTGGCGGTGTTTGCCAGTGCCGAAATGGTAGATAGAATCGTAGCCACGGTAGGATCGGAGATCATCCTGATGTCCGATCTGGAGAAACAAATTAACCAAATGCGCTCAACCGGAGTACGCGAGGAGCTTCTGGTTCCCGCTGAAGTTCTGGACAATATGGTGGCACATCGCATTATGATTCAGAAAGCCAAAGAGCTGAATATCACAATCGACGAAACCGCCTTGCGCAACTATGCCGAGCGCTATATGGGACAGATCAAGAGCCAGTTTCCCACCGAAGCTGATTTTCAGGCGGAATTGCGCAAGATGAATACCACTCAGCGCGAACTTATGGATTACTTCGTGGAACAGCTCAAGGAAAACGCCCTTAGCGAGCAATTGGTGGAGAAGCAGATTTCCTCCCGGGTACGGATTGAAGAATCCGAATTGCTGGCCTTTTATGAAGCCAGCAAGGATTCCATGGCCGTGAAACCGGTGGCTTGGGATTTGCGCATGATCTTGCGTGAAATCAAAGCTTCGGATGAATCGGAAGCAGCACTTCTGGCTGAGGCGGAAGAGCTCCGAAGACGTGCTGATAATGGAGAGGATTTTGCTCAATTGGCCACCGAGTCTAGTGATTGCCCCAGCAAACAGCAAGGGGGAGACCTGGGTTTCTTCAAGCGTGGAATGATGGTTAAACCTTTTGAGGATGCAGCTTTTGCCTTGAGTATCGGTGAGATCAGCCAGGTGGTGAAGACCCAGTTTGGATATCACATCATCAAGGTTACCGATCGCAAAGGCGAAGAAGTCCGCGCCAGTCACATCCTGAAGATGATCGAAGCCGGAGAGAACGATGAAGAGCGTGAAATGGCTTTGATGAACTCGATCCGGGAACGGATTTTGGCGGGGGAGAGCTTTGCGGATTTGGCAACCCAATATTCCTCAGATGCCGAAACCGCTGCCGAAGGCGGGCTTCTGGGAGAGTTTGCCGAGCGTGATTTTCCAGAGCTTTTCAGCGCAGCTCTGATGGCAACCCCGGTGGGCAGTCCTACTGAAGTTCTTAAAAACGAAGGCATGATCTATCTCTTTGTGCGTGATACCGAGCATCCTGAGCGGCTTTTCACCTTTGAAGAAGTGCGCGAGCAGGTTATGGGCTATTTGAAGCAGAAAAAGCAGATCGAAGCCTATGCCGAATGGATTTCCAAAGTCAAAGCTGAGTCATATATCAAGATTAGTTTGTGAAGAAATCTCGCCTGAATCTAAGCACGATCCTTGCCACATTCTTTGGAATTGGCTTTATCCCTTTTATGCCGGGAACTTTTGGAAGCCTGGCTGCCTTTGGCATATATTTGCTATTGCCTCAAAGCCTTTACTTTGGCTCTGGGCATTATATCCTGTCCGGATCAGTCCTGATCTTTGCTCTAATTGCGGTGTTCATTTCCCGCAAGGCAGAGCTGATTTTGGGCGAAGATGCCGGATCTATTGTAATTGACGAAGTTGCCGGTTATTTCATGGCAACCCTGTTTTTACCGCATAACTGGCTGATTGGTCTCTATGCTTTTATCCTGTTCAGAGTGTTTGATATTGCCAAACCCTTCCCGATCTATCGTTCCCAGGCCATACCCAAGGGCTGGGGAGTGGTGATTGACGATCTTCTGGCAGGGCTGTATGCCAATCTTTTAATCCAAATCTTAATCCGCATCTATCCAAGTTTCTTTGGACTATAGGAGAAAACAATGATATATACCCTGTTACAAGCTGCACCTGCTGCCCCTGCTGCTCCCGCCGCCCAAGGTGGAGGCATGGCCTCATCCCTGGTCTTTTTCGTGGCGCTGTTTGCCATAATGTATTTCCTGATGATTCGTCCCCAGCAAAAGCGTCAGAAAGAGATGCAGAAAATGCTGGATAGCCTCCAGGTAAATGATAAAGTGATCACTTCCAGCGGTATCTATGGCCGTGTGGTAAGCATGAAACCGGACAAGGACATTGTTGTCGTCGAGATTGATGATACGAACAAGGTTCGTGTCGATTTCCAACGCTCTGCAATCGTCAGCATTCTCACTACCACCAAAACTGAAAGCTAAGCAGATGGCCAAGACTCTTCCCATCAGAATCCTGGGTGATGATATCCTGCGCAGGAAACTCCAGGAGGTTGATCTCAAAGATCCCTCATTGCCGGAGTATATTGAAAATCTGATTCATACCATGTATGAACGAGATGGAGTGGGTCTGGCATCAAATCAAGTGGGTGAAGACAAACGCATCTTTGTGATCGACCCCTGGTGGGCACAAAACGAAGATGGTGAAAGAAACCCCATTGTGATGTTGAACCCGGATATCTACGAAATGGAAGGAGAACAGGTCTATGAAGAAGGCTGCATTTCGCTACCTGATATCTTTGCCAATGTGCATCGCGCACTGAAAATCAAATATCGCTACACCACTCCCGAAGGGAAGCTGATTGAATCCAGTGCTGAAGGTTACGAAGCAGTGGTGATCCAACATGAATATGACCATCTGAATGGGATTGTCTTTACTGACCGGATTGGCACCTTGACAAAGCTGAAGCTGCATCACAAGCTGAAAGCATTGGAAGCATCCGCTGTCAATGGAGTGAACATCCGCAAGGAAAGCTAAGCATCATGAGGATCATCTTCGCCGGAAGCAGTGAATATGCCATCCCCATCCTGGAGGAGCTGGTTGCCAGCCGCAGACACCAGATTGTAATGGTTTTGAGTCAACCGGCGCGTCCCAAAGGCAGAAAGTTGATCCTGGAAGATACTCCGCTCACCAATGCAGCAAGGCTTTTGGGTTTGAGTGTGTTCTGCCCGGAGGATGTGAATAGTCCCGAGGCTTTGACCCGGATTTCCTCTGCCGTGCCGCATATCATTGTAACCGCATCATTTGGTGCTTTTCTGAGCAAGAGCTTAAGGGAGCTTCCCCGCTATGGTGCGATCAATCTGCATCCTTCCTTGCTTCCTCTGCATCGTGGAGCTTCCCCGGTGCGTTCAGCAATTCTGAGTGGTGATATACTGACCGGTAACAGCATCTTTCGCCTGACCAGGAGGATGGATGCCGGCCCCATCCTGATGCAGGAACCTCTGAAGATACAAGCTGATGAAAACTATAGTTCCCTGCATGATCGTTTGGCCAATCAAGCGGCACAAATGCTCCTGGACTTGTTGCAAAAGATCCCCAATATCACTGAAATAAAGCAGGATCATAGCCTGGCCACCTATAGCCAGATGATCACAAAGAGAGATCTTTTACTGGATTTCAGCTTGCCTGCAGAGCTTTTGCTGCGCCAGATCAGGGCTTATGCCCTGGAACCTGGAGCATACACAATGTTCAGGGGCAAGGAGCTCAAGATTCTAAGTGCGGAAAGCCTGCCTTCACCGCAAAGCTATGAGCCGGGTTGCATTTCGGCAGTCCTCAAGAACAAAGGTTTTACGATCAGAGTATCGGATGCAGAGCTTCTGGTAAGATCGGTTCAGGCATCTGGAAAGAAAGCCATGGATGCCTGGGCATATTCCCTTGGGGCAAGATTTCAGCCCGGAGAAAGGATAGATTTATGAAAGAATATTACTTTGCCATCATCAAGTTTCCACTATTGGTTAGCCTCAGCCTGGTGATCCTGACTGGTTCCTTTTTTGGGATCGCTCTGGGCAGTTATTTCAAGCTTGGTCTTTCCCTCTGGGATACTGTGCTTTATACTGCTCTCTTCATCGTTCTGGTAGTTCTGATATTTTCCTGGATTCTGAATTTGATCAGCACCCATCGCAAAATCCAACCCAGCAGCATGGCAATCTATGCCAAATGGATGCTGTTTCATGTGTTTTATTACATAGCTAAAGCTTTGGGCAAGATCACCTTTCAAAAAGATATAGACCTTCAGGAAAGCTTTTTGAACTTCAACAATGAGATCGTGCTTTCGGCTGCTGCCAATATTTCGCACCGTAATATCTTGCTATTGCTTCCGCATTGTCTGCAACGCTCTGATTGTGATGTGCGCATCACCAGTGACATCAATTCCTGCAAGGATTGTGGCCGATGTGATATCACCGATATCAAGATTCTGGCAGATAAGTATCAGGTGAAAGCAGCAGTGGCAACCGGTGGCTCCTTGGCACGGAAACTGATTAAGGACCTTAATCCTGATGTAATCGTTGCCGTTGCTTGTCATCGTGATCTGATTGCCGGTGTGCGGGATACCTGGAAGGTTCCCATTTATGCCGTGCTCAATGAACGTCCCAAAGGGCCTTGTTTTGAAACCACGGTCAGCACCAAAACCATTGAATTTGCCATCAAGAAGTTCCAATAGTGTTCTTCAAAGGCATTCTACGTCCCATCTACTATCGCATGGTACCCAAATACTATGCAGAACTGGCATATTGGAAAAAGTGCTATCACCAGGATGGATGTAGCTTTTCCAACCAACACTATGAAAAGCTGCTGCTGGCCATTGCCAAAGAGAAGAATCAGGATTTTATGCGGGGAAAAGTGATAGCAGATTTTGGCTGTGGACCCCGGGGCTCTCTGAGCTGGGTAAAAACAAGCCAATTCAATATCGGCATTGATGTTCTGATTCCCCAATATCTGAAACACTTCCAAAACAGCATGAAAGACCACGGGATGATCTATCTTGCCTGTAGCGAGACCTGCATTCCCCTGCCCGATCTCAGCGTGGATATCATATTCAGCCTCAATGCCCTGGATCACGTAAATCAACTTCCAGAGATCTGCAACGAGTTACGCCGCATCCTTAAACCAGGTGGGGAAATCATCGGCAGCTTCAATCTCTACCAGGCTCCAAGCAGCGCCGAACCACAATGTCTGAGCCCCGAAATCCTGGATCGATATTTACTGAAAGGCTTCAAAATCAAACACCGTCTGATCTCAGCCATCCCAGAAACAGGATATCTGTATCAGCCTCTGATTGATGAAAAGCCCCTGCCCCTGAACAATTCCGAAGCCATCCTGTGGCTTAGAGCTGAAAAGGTTTAGTATCGCCCGGATTGCTTCCAATTGACAGTTGATTATCATGTTGTTACATAAACCCAATATCTTTCAAAGAGGTATTACTTTGCTATGAGAAGCTCAAGTATTCTGATCCTGGTTGTGGCCATTATCATTATCAATGCCGGCATCAGCCTTGTATTGATCAATCACTTTCAAAAAACTGGAAATGAACCCGCCTCGATGTTCAGTGCCGCTCCGGCTCAATCTTCGGATCCTGCCCTGCGCAGCAATGCCATCACTCAGGCGGTAACCTCTGTTGAACCCGCCGTTGTGAGCGTCAACGTTACCGAAATCCGTTATGTACGGGGTTTGCGTGCCCTGCCTTTTGGCTTTGGTTTCTTTGATTTCTTTGATGTTGCTCCCCAACGTCAGGAGATCAAATCCATCGGTAGCGGAGTGATCTATGATCCTGAAGGATATGTGATCACCAATGCCCACGTGGTTAGCGGAGCCAGCGAGATCAAGGTTGTTTTGCCGGATAAACGTGAGTACATCGCTGAATTGATCGGTATTGATGAGATGCACGACATCGCCAAATTGAAGATTCAAGGCAACAATCTGCCTCATGCGCGTCTGGGAAACTCCGATGATCTGATCATCGGTGAATGGAGCATCGCCGTAGGCAACCCTTACGGCATGCTGATGAACGATTCCAAGCCAAGTGTGACTGTAGGGGTGATCTCGGCTTTAGGACGCAATTTCAGCATTCCTGACGAGAAACAGGAGTTTCGGAATATGATCCAGACGGATGCTGCCGTCAATCCCGGCAATAGTGGCGGTCCCCTCGTCAATATTCAGGGTGAGGTGATCGGGATCAATACCTTCATCTTTTCCGAAAGCAAGAGCAACAGCGGGGTAGGCTTTGCAATTCCAATTAACTATGTGAAGCAGATTGTGGAGAGCTTTTGAAGAAGCTTTTCCTTCTGGTGCCAGTCCCCTTCGCACTTTGTTTGCCATTGACTGCCCAATCTGCCTGGAATGCTCCGGGAGATACCCTGAGCGTGATCATGCATCCGATCCTGAATATTCCGGAAATAGTGATTCCCGGAGAATAGTATCAAATGACTTTTTCAGCTATGAGTTCTTCTTTGTGGACTTGCAGGTTTCTTAGCTTTGTTCTTTAGATTTTTCAGGTAGTCGATATCTCTGTGGATGAAATCACGCTCAATTTGGCTGGTTGAGAGTTCAAGGGCTTTATGTAGATTTTTTTCAGCCAACTCAAGATACTTCCTGCATTCTTCCCAAGCCCTTGCTTTATATGCAGGTTTCAGTTTCTGATTCTTGCCAGAGTCCATACACTTTTTAGCCAGGGATATATGTGATCTTCCCCATTCTTCCAGTATAGCTGGGTTCAGGGTAATTGAAGGCTGTTTTCGTGCTGTATCATTGAGATACATGACGATATCTTCATCTTTCCTGAGTTTCTTAAGATTTAGTACTGCTTTGAGGATCTGCTTTTCTTCAAGTCTGCTTTCCATGGCCATTGTAATCAACCTCAGAGATAACTCTTTGTGTTGCTTGGATTCACCCAGAGAGAATGCCTCTGCTATTGATAGAAGTGTATTGGGGGATAGTTTTTCATATTGCAAACTTATATTTTCAAAAAGCAGAAACATGTCATGCTGTTTTCCAAGAATAGTTCCCACATTACATAGAAGATCCAATGCACGGTAATTGTAACTATCAGCTTCTATAAGCGGTATCAACTTTGTATATGCTTCCTGATAGTTTCCCAGAATGAAAACCTGTTCAATTTGATTCAGTTCACGGATGAGCTTGTGTCTGGGATGTGCAGGTAATGTGCAAACCACATACTCTTCTTCCAGATCAAATATGGGATTTGGACAGCCTTCCTCCTTCATTAATCGTAGAATGGTTGGTATGCCTTGTCCTTCTGCTTGAGCTAACTGAAGCTTGTTAAAGAAATATGCCAAGCTTTGATTTCTCCAATGTGGGTGGGCTTTACCATTCACAAATTTCTCTTTGTCAATAGTATGTTGTAGTCTTCCAGGAGAGAGGATTTCTATGCGATCCTCAAAAACAGTTATTTTCGTGGGTTGAGGCATCTCGTAATCTCTATGCACCAAAGCATTAACAACTGCTTCTTGCAGCGCTCTGATGGGATACTTAATCTGGTTTGGAGTTTCGTTCGTTTTATCAAAAACCACAAAAGCTTCGGCATTAAGGAGCTCAAATATCCTGCGTGCCTGGTTCACAATTGTCCCAGTAATGGAATGCTTTTCTGCTGAAGGCTCACTTCTATCTAGCCCTCGGTAAACTGAGAACTCTGTGTATGCACCATCAACGTAATTAAGAGGGCTTCCGTTGAACATTAAAATGGCAAAATTCCGGGGATATTGCGCATTTCCCATAGAGGGTTGAACACACAAGGGTGGAACAAACTCAGAGATCTTTTCTGTGCTACTGATGAAGCTTTTGATATCTGTGCTTTTAGTTATCATTTTCATCTCAGATAGATAATCCCTCAGCAGATAAATATCTATTGCAGTATCAGATGCAGCAGTACAGGCTCTCTTATCCCAAGCTTCCATTACACGCTTTCGAACCAGCAACTCTCTCAACAATCCATTTCTGGCTTCAATTGTGTTGCTGCTCACACGGATATAGTAACAAGATGTGTCTTTACCGCTGCTACGATAGCTGTGGGCATACCCTGTTCCGGGGACTACAAATACTAGTACTTTTCTGGATGGATCATTCGTAGAAACAGAATGCACAATAGGGACAATTTCCGGATCAACTTTGCTTCTCAAATCATTGATGGTTCGGTTTTCAATCTCTTGATATCGTACAGAATCCAATCCCACAAGGTGTACAGAAGGAAATCCATATTCATCTTTTGATTCACGAGCTCCACATACTACATAGCCACCTCCAAGATTGGAGAAATCATTTGAGAATGCTACAATTGTCTTAATGACGCTATCTATATCTGCTACATTTTCTTTCCATTCCACGCGTTCGTTTTCTCGTGAAAGAAGCTCATCCAAATCAATGCTATATTCGCTCATAAATTACTCCCTATGGGATTTGATAGGAGGGCACCAGAGCCTACTCCATATCAAGACTATGGTTTTTAAACTGCTGATTCCAGTCAATGATAATTTCACTACTGACAACAAATAGAAGTCGTATCGTAGCTTTCCGAAGCTACGTGTAATCCATATGTACCCTGGCCATCGGCAGATCAGCTATCGGATCACGGCAGTCAGCTGCCGGCGATACACTCTGCCTCCATTGCTGCTTTGAGATTCCCAGAGCAAGATATATAGACCTCTGGGGGCAAAGCTGCCATTGGAGCGTCGTCCGTCCCAAGAGATCATGCCCCGTGATGCAACCGATTGATTATCGGCAAGTTTACGGATCAGGCGTCCGCTGAGATCATACACAAAGCAATTCACGCGGGAGGGTTCATCGGGGAGTTTGTAGCTGATCACCAGGCTTTCAGATTCCCTGGGATCAAAGGGGCTGCCAAGCACTTCCAAACGTTTGTTTTGATCCGGGAGGAGGCTTGACTGATTGTTGGCTGCGGGGCTGGCGCCATCGGGGTGAATGGATACCCGCCAGAATTCGTTTTGTTCTCCATCCAGATATCGTTCCAGGGATTTACCGCCTGTGATCTGATCCCCGCTGTAGCTCATCTGATGAATCAAATCCAGCTCGCTATCATCAAAGAGATAGATCGCATCCCCGTCGTTGTTCAGGCTGATCCAGCCACTGCTCTGGATGATCCGGTTATGAGGAACTTCGGGATAATCCTCACTAAAGGCGGACGCATTATTGCAGAGCACAAAATATCCCGGAAAGGCCGGTAACTCAAAACTGCAGCGATTTCCGGAAGCATCCCGGATCACATATTGTAAATTATCCCTTGGGACTGCTTCCTGATATAGTTCCAGCCACTCCTGATGTCCGGGCAGAGGGGCAGCAAAGATTTCGTTCAAAAGAGGCAGAGCCAGCTCGACAGGGGCGGAGTTCAGCACAAAGTAATCGTTTTCGGGATTGGGATCTCCCGCCAAGCTGATACTGATCTCCAGGCATTGAGCGGGCGAATGCAGGAGGACTTCCACCGCCAGTGAATCTGCTGGGGAGATGGGGGAGATTTCGGCTTCATGGATCAGGAGCGCATCCTGCCATACTTTAAGGGAGGCAAAACTCGAAGGAGAGCATGGTGAGCGGTTACAAATCCAGAAGTTCAGCAGTTCTTGCTGATCAATCTCAATAAAACTGGCAGAGCTGATGGCATAATCGGCAAAGAGTTGATTTGGAGATCCCGGGCTGGGTTCAGCGGCAGCATAGAAATCTGTGGCACAATCATCTGTATCATAGCCATCATAGATTCGGGCCAGAGCATAAGCTTGAGCAACATCGGGGGCAAAGCTGCTGGCTGGCACTGAGGAATCATCACATAGCAGATTGCTATTTGGCTCATCATAGATCACCGTATCCGTATATGTGCTGTCGGCATTTACAAAGCGAATGGCATCGCTGGCGGATCCTCCATTCTGGAAGCTGAAATTGCAGCTTAGGTGTGTGTTTGATACATTAACACCACCGATCAGGATGAAGCGGCCTGGGCGGAGGATGAAATGAGGGAATTCATAGTCCAGAGTGTAAGAGCTGCCGCCGCTATAGATCCTGCAGCCATTCAGGTCAATCTCCTGGTCTCCATTGTTATAGAGTTCGATCCATTCGCTGCCCTGATCTTCCCCTTGGGGGTCGTAACAGACTTCGTTGATCACCACAGCTCCAAACAGCAACTGACCACACAATAGCAGCACCAAAATCAGTTTCATGGTTCAACGCTTGATTAGCCTCCAAAATCCAATTGCAGGGGTGTGATATTCCAAATATCATTGGCATATTCGGTGATGGCGCGGTCGCTGGAGAACTTTCCGATGCGGGCGATGTTGATGATGGCTTTTTTGACCCATTCTTCCTTGTTTTTATAGAGCTGATCCACCTTTTCGGAGGCTTCCACAAAGGCTCTGAAATCTGCCAGGTGGAAATAGATGTCGCCATCCTCCATGAGTGATTTCCAGATCGGGGTAAAAATCCCGCTTTCATCGGTGCACCAGCTATCATCCAGCAAGGAATCGACCACACGTTTGAGCATCGGATCATTATCGTAATAACTACGGGGATTGTATCCAGAGGCTTTCAAAGCGCTTACTTCGTCGGCTTTCAAGCCAAAGATAAACATGTTTTCCTCGCCGATTTCTTCTGCCATTTCCACGTTTGCTCCGTCCAGAGTACCCATGGTGAGGGCACCATTGAGGGCAAACTTCATATTGCCAGTGCCACTGGCTTCAAATCCGGCGGTGGAAATCTGTTCAGAGAGATCAGCGGCGGGAATGATCTTTTCGGCAAGAGAAACGCTGTAATTGGGCAGGAACACCACCTTCAGGCGGTCACGGATATCGGGGTCTTTGTTGATGATCTCGCCCAGATTGTTGATCAGCTTGATCAGCCGTTTGGCGATGAAATAGCCAGGGGCTGCCTTTCCGGCAAAGATGACTGTGCGTGGTACAAAATCCTCATCCGGATTGTCCTTGATCGTATAATAGCGGGCGATGGTGCCCATCACGTTCAGTAACTGGCGTTTATATTCATGCATGCGCTTGATCTGGACATCAAAGAGGCTGTTTGCGCTCACTCTGATGCCGGTAACTTTGTAGATATAGCGGCTCAGGCGTTTTTTGTTGATTTCCTTGATTTCAAAGAAGCTATCCCGGAAATCAGCGTCGTCGATATAGGTTTCGATGCCACGGATATGTTGCAGATCGCGAATCCAGGAGTTTCCGATGTGTTCGGAGATCAGGCTGGAAAGCAGGGGATTGCAGGTGAGCAGCCACAATCTGGGTGTGATGCCATTGGTCTTGTTCTGGATCTTTCCGGGATACATTTCCTCAAAATCGGCAAAGACCTTGGAGCGCAATATCCGGGTATGCAACTCGGCAACTCCATTCACAGTGTGCGAGCCGTGGATGCAAAGCTGTGCCATGCGCAGGGATTTCTGCTGACCTTCTTCAATGATGGACACGTTGCGCATCTTGACGATGTCGCCCGGATAGCGGGAGCTAACCTCCTTCATGATGTGATCATTGATCTGATAAATCAACATCAGATGCCGCGGCAGAAGGTCTTCAAAGAGGCTTACGCTCCAGCGTTCCAGAGCTTCCGGCAACACGGTGTGATTGGTATAGGAAAACACCTGTTTGCAGATTTCCCAGGCAGCCTCAAAATCAAAGCGTTCCATGTCAATCAGGATGCGCATCAATTCCGGAATGGCAAGAGCAGGATGGGTGTCATTGAGTTGAATGGCGATTTTCTGCGGGAGTTCTTTGAATCCATCATGATCCTGTTTCCAGTTGTAGATGATATCCTGTAATGTGGCAGAGACAAAGAAATATTCCTGCTTCAATCTCAGAACTTTGCCCAGGTGGACGTTGTCATTGGGATACAGCACCTTACTGATGTTTTCGCTAATGTTCTTTTGCTCCACAGCCTTCACATAGTCGCCACTGTTGAAATAATCAAAGTCAAACTCATCAGTCGCAGTGGCTTCCCAAAGCCGTAAGTTGTTCACATTATCAACCTTAAATCCGGGAATCGGGACGTCCCAGGCTACAGCCAGCACATCTCTGGTGCCAGTCCATCTATGGATAAGCCCATTACCATTCTGTGTTTCACTGATCACCTTGCCACCAAAGCGAACCCGATAGTTGATTTCCGGGCGTTTGATCTCCCAGGGACAGCCGTTTTTGCGCCAATGATCCGGAACTTCAGCCTGATATCCTTTTACAATCTCCTGCCGGAAAATGCCAAACTCATAGCGGATTCCATAGCCATAACTTGGATATGCCTGGGTTGCCAGAGAATCCATGAAACAGGCTGCCAATCTGCCCAAACCTCCATTGCCAAGCCCCATATCAGGCTCCAGTTCCGCAATATCCTCCAAAGAGTAACCCATCTCCTTGAGCATATCATAGCTTTCGTTATACACATCCAGATTGATCAGGCTATTGCCCAAAAGCCTCCCGATCAAAAACTCCATGGAGAGATAATAGACCTTCTTCACATCCTGCTTGCGATACTCATACTGAGTGCGCAACCAGCGCTCGATCAGACGATCACGCAGCGATAGCGCCAAAGCATAATACACATCCCAATGCTCCACAGTGGTCGTATCCTTGATCAGGGAGTATTCCAGATGATTCAATAACTTTTTCTTTATATCGGTTGCCATTCCCTCAGCTTTATCAGTGAAGAAGATGGAAGAGAAATCGTTTTTGGGTAGAAATCCTTCTTTCATTGTTAAACACCTCATTACACAAAAAATTGTGCGAATCAGATGGCAGGACAGGCCTTTATCCTGTCAAGACTTTTCTTTTGGGATTGGATGTGTCATATACCAAAAGATCACTATATGTCAACCTATATCTCCCTTTCCGCACACACTGGACATTCCTTGATAGTCCAAAGAATAACTGATTCTTCCCATAGTATTTAACAACTATTCTGGAGATGAGCTGTTTTTGATCGAGCTTCGCTCTCTTTCTCCCCGGTTTACCGCGGCTTCAGCACTATATCACCCCATAATCCGCCCATGCCATGCGGAGAATATAGGGTGATATAGTGCTGAACTAGAGGCAAACCAAGGAGAGAGGAAGCACCATCAGATGGCATCTTCATCCTGATGCGCCTTTATTAAACAAATGAGGCAGCACCGCCGGGATCATCATTTTTCAGCGTTCTCATCCAATTCACTCTTCCTCCAGATTCTCTGATAGAAGCCGGGATTCTCCCAATAGCGATCCACCAGGCGATAGATGCCATCGCTGCGTTCCAACACTCCTTCTTCCACCAGTTCGCGGCGAATCAGGCAGTAATCCTCGTGGATTTGAGTGATTAGTGCATTCAATTCCCGTTCCTGGTAGTCCCTTCCCGGCTCGATGAGTTTGATCACTTCTTCATAAACGATCCAGCGCTTCTTGTTTTGTACGGGCAACTGGAAACATTTGCCATCTTTGAAATAGTGTTTCAAGACTTTTTCGCGCATAATGGCGTAGGGGTCTTTTGCAGAAGGGTTGGAGCTGGGGATCAATTCGTTCAGAGATTGTTGCAGAACTTCCTGCTTCAGGTGATAGACGCTGTAGTATTGCACTTTTTGGCAGTATACCAATCCAGCCGCCTGAAGTTTCTTGAGATGTGCAGAGACCGTTGATACCGCCAGGTTCAGGCTTTCGGCGAGGTCTTCCACACAATAGGCTTGGTTTTTCAGTAGCGTCAGAATCCGGATGCGGGATTCATCAGCGAGAGCTTTAAATAGTTGCTGGTTATTCATATCGCAGTTCCTTTTCGTTAATGAGCGAAACATATTTGGGACTGGGAAATCTGTCAATCTATTTTTATGGATAACGAAACATAAGCCTGAATTGCTCACTTCTCAAGCGCGGCATTTTTATGCATAGAACGGCTGGAGTCTGCTTAGAATCTTCCCGGGCGCTACTCCCAGGATTCGTGGAAATGGCTAACCTGCCAGGTATCTCCGTTTTTCTCCCAGAACCAGGTATCGGTAAAGTTCATGGCTTCCTCGTAACCTGTAAGGTCTGTGCTGACGGCATTTATGGCAGCAGTCCAGATTACGTTATTGGCATCGATGATTTTGATGCGGTGATCGGTGATGCGCAGATGCTGAGCCATGAAGTTCTCATATTCAGTTTTGGTGCTGCTGATCAGTTCATCTTTGTTGTAGGCAACGCCGGCCATAAAGAAGTTTCTATCCGATCCGGGGCTGAGGAACCCTTCCAGGGCGGAAGTATCCAGAGAGTCTGCGGCTGCCATCAGTTTTTGCATATTGGCTTCAATGGTTTGCTGCACCTCGTTTTTTTGGGTTTCAGTGAACTCCGGAGCTTTGGCGGTGCAGGCAAAGAGCACAAGCAAGATGCAAAGCAATGCTGCTGTTTTCATTTTGGTCTCCTAATAGTGTTTGCTTAAGCACTTCCTACTTATATCTACTGCCAAAGGAGTCAAGAGAAAAATGGCTGTGGATTCTTTCTTAAGAGCTAGCTGCGGAATTATCTTGCCAAAATAATCTCTGCCTAATATCGTGACCCAAGTAACTATCAGGCGTGATAACATGCTTGAAAGGCGCATACTTTTGAAGATTTGGGAGAGAGCTATGCCGATGGAAAACTCCAGCAGTGGTCATGGATTTGGTACAGCGCCGGTATTTTTAGCCGCCATCAGCACCATCCTGGGTGCCGTGATGTTTCTGCGTTTTGGCTACGCAGTTGGTCATGTGGGAATGATTGGCGCAATGATGATTGTCTTGATCGGGCATATGATCACGATTCCCACGGGATTGGCGATTGCCGAGATTGCTACGAATCTAAAGGTTCGGGGTGGGGGAGAGTATTACATCATCAGTCGTTCTTTTGGTTCCACTCTGGGTGGAACAATCGGCATATCGCTATATTTATCGCAGGCGATCTCGGTGGCGTTTTATCTGATTGCTTTTGCAGAAACCTTCCGTCCTTTGTTTCCGATCATTCAGCAATATACAGGGATCATGCCGGATGTTCGGATGATATCCTTACCGGTGGCAATTGGGCTCGCCATATTGATATCCCGCAAGGGCGCTTCCAT
>JALNYD010000175.1 GCA_023230025.1 Candidatus Cloacimonadota bacterium
TGGGTGCAGAAGGAGGCAGCCCGGCTCCTGGAAATATCGGAAAGCACGCTCACCCGGCACATGCAAAAACTGGGCATCAATCGGAGCAAACGGCAATAAGGATTTCATTATTGCATTTCATTATTGAAATTGCAGGTCAGTGAATCCTGACAAATATAGATTTCATAGTTCGGTAACATCTGAATGACAAGCAGATACGCCATTTCTTTCAGGGTGTCAAAAATTGGAACGCTTCTCGCTACCATAACATCTCAAAGGGGAAACAACCCCCAAAAAAGAGAGGTGAATTATGAACAAGATGCTTATTCTTTTTGGTCTACTGCTGTTAACGAGCTTATGCCTGGCTCAGAACTCGTCATTAGTACCACCCGCTTGGGTTGATGTATCTTATCCAACTCCCACTACGGCAGTAATTACATGGCCTCATGTACATCAGGATGAACTTAATTGTTACTACTTGAGCTTTGAGGAAACTCTGTATGACCCATCATATACTAGTATGCCAACGTGGAATTATGGATTACCAATTTACGCGTCTAGTCTTGATCCAGCGGGACAAATCGTTGAGATTGTATGGGATGGGTTTCCAATAGTTCCGGGTACAACGTACTATGCATATGTAGTTGTTCTGAAGGGCTGGGCATTTGGTCCTGTTAACGTCAGTTCTTCGTTTTATAATCCCAAACCGGACGACACTCTGCCGGTTACCCTCAGCAGCTTCACCGCACAGCTTACAGCCAGCAGTTTCGTGACTCTCCGCTGGGTTTCAGAGAGTGAATCGATGCTTTCTGGCTATCGCATCCTGCGCAATACAAGCGAAAATGCCGCAGAAGCCCTGACCATCACTCCTACCCTTATCAATCCAACGAATACTTCCATCCAGCATATCTACCGCTATGAGGATTATGAAGTGGAGCCGGACAACACCTATTACTACTGGCTGGAGAGTGTGGAAATGAACAACCAGACCACTCTGCACGGTCCCGTGAATGTAGTGGTTACTTCAGAGCCGGTTCCGGAATTTCCTGCTGTATCTGCCATGAGTAGTGTATATCCCAATCCTTTCCGTTCGGGTCTCGCCTGCGTGGATGTAACCTTGAAAGCTGGTGATACAGCTATGATTTATGTCTATAACGTCATGGGGCAGAAAGTAAAGACTTTCGCTCTGAATCCTGGAACCCACAAAGTGGAGTGGAATGGCCGCGATGACAAAGGTACGCTTTGCAGCAGTGGAGTTTATTTCTACAAACTCAGCAGCCCTTCAATCAATCAAACCAAAAAAATGGTAATCATCAAATAAGAATGCTATCATACATCCAAACAAGGGCTGCTCCGGCAGCCCTTAATCTTGTCTGATTCTTGCTCGGGATATCTTCTGGATTAAAAGGCAGAGTTTATTGAGCTTGGGTGAGCTATCCTTTCAGGCTATCCTTGTAAGTGCGGAATCTATCTCTGAGCTCAGCATCGCTGGTTGCCAGGATCTGAATTGCCAATAGTGCGGCATTCTTTACTCCATTGATGGCAACCGAGGCAACAGGTACTCCGGGAGGCATTTGTGCGATGGAATACAGGGCATCAATGCCATTCAAAGCTCCGGATTGGATTGGTACTCCGATCACCGGGAGAACTGTGTGAGAAGCGATCACACCAGGCAGATGGGCAGCCATTCCGGCGCAGGCAATGATCACTTTGATACCCTCAGATTCTGCGTTTTTGGCAAGATTGGCGGTGTGTTCCGGGTTGCGATGCGCACTGCTGATGAAAAAATCGTGTTGCACCCGGAACTCGTCAAGGATTTGGGTGATGGTCTGGCAGATTTCCAGATCACTCTTGCTGCCCAGAATAATGCGAACCAGAGGCATGGCTTAACCCTGGATCACGGTAAGCGCAGTGTGGATTTCTTCCTTGCTGGTGGCTTTGAGGAACATGTCCATCACTTCCGGGTTTTGTACCAGTTTGGAGATGTAGGACAGCGAGAACAGATGCTGTTTGTCGTTGTGCAGCAGCAACATAAAGAAGATATTGACTGGCTTGTTGTCCGGGGCGTCAAAATCCACTCCATCATCAGAGCGTCCAAAGAGAATGGAGGGAGATTTGATCTTGGATGGGTGCAGGTGTCTGGGATGCAGAAGGGCTACTCCATTGCCAATTGCAGTAGAGATCAGCTCTTCACGGGCAACTACTACTTCATAGAGCCAGCGGGCATCACGCACCAGTTTGAGATCCTTGGCGTGTTCACTGAGGACGCGAATGGCGTCGTATTTGTTTTCGGCATGAAAATCCAGAAAGATGTTTTCCGGGCGCATGTATTCCTCAAAGTGACAGATCACGCGCTTGAGGGCAAGCATCTTCTCATCGTCTTCATTCAGGTTTTCCAGCCATTCATTCAAAGAATCTTCGTCGATTTTCTCGTTTTTACCCACGAGTTTAGTTTCGAAGATCTTGGAATTGATCATCTCCTGGATCACGCGGTCAGAAACCTTAAGTTTCTTTGCTGCTTCGGCTTTCGAGATGAATTTCTTAGCCATTGTTTCCTCCTCTAACAGGAACTATTTTTTGGTTTATGGGCATTTGTGCTAAGGTTTATCTTGACAAGGATACAAGACTTTTTTGGGTATGGCATTATGGTCAAGAAATTTATTCTCGCAAGTCTGGTTTTAGTGCTGCTCAGTAGCTGCTATTATTCGGTTTATTCAAATGCTTACCCGCATTTAAAAAAAATCCGGGTGGAGCCATTTGTCAACCGATCGGCAGAGTTTGGCCTGTCCGAAAAGGCGCTAAGTGATCTCTCCACAGCCTTACGTAATGATGGTCGCTTAAAGCAGGTTAGCCAGGATCCCGATTGCAGTCTGGAAGGAGAGATTACATCCTTTCAGGAAAAGATTTATAGCTATGATAGTGCGAACCAGGTTCAGGATTATCAGGTGACTGTGAGCTTGAAGCTTAGTTTTACGGATTTGGTGAAAAACGAAGTAATCTACGAAAACAACAGCTTAAGCCTGAGTGAGCTTTACAAAGTTGCCGAAGGCAGCACATCACGATTTTCAAGTAAAGAGGAAGCCCTTAGTGAAATCTTCAACAACGTCTTCAAAACCGCCATCCAAAACAGCCTCGAAGCCTGGTAACTATCTCCGGCTCAACCGTTTTCTGGCCGATTGCGGGCTGGGCAGCAGGCGCAAAACAGAAGAACTGATATCTTCCGGGTTGATTAGTGTAAACGGCGAGATCTGCAGGGATCTTTCCTGTAAGATCGAAGTCGGCAAGGATGAGGTGAGCTATGCAGGCAAGATCCTGAACCGCAAGGAAGAGAAGCTCTATCTGATCCTGAACAAACCTCTTGGTTATGTAAGCTCTCATGCCGATGAATATGGCCGCAAAACCGTTTATGACTTGCTTCCCGAGCATCTCGCACATCTGCCTTATGCCGGGCGTCTGGATAAAAACAGTGAAGGCTTGTTGCTCTTCACCAATGATGGCGTTCTGATCAAGCAACTTACTCACCCCAGCCACAAGGTAGAAAAAAGTTACCGGGTGGTGATCGACCGCAAGCTATCCCGCAGTGCCCTCAAGCAATTGCGGGAGGGAGTGGTGATTGATGGGGGTCTCACGCAGAGTGCGGGAGTATTTGTAAAGAGTGAAAGTGCGCAGGAGATGCAGCTAAAGATCGTAATTAAAGAAGGACGCAAACGCCAGATCCGTCAGATGATCGAAGCTGTGGGCGCAAAAGTAGTGAGTCTGAAGCGCCTGCAATTTGGTTCACTACAGCTCAAGGATTTGCCGGTGGGACGCTGGCGTCCGCTTAGCCGCAGTGAGATTAACTCCTTATACTACGATGCTGGAATGCGAGAGAGCAAAGATAAGCGCAGCAAGAGCGATGAAGCCAGGCAAGCTGCCACAACAATTGAGAAGGATAAGAAATGAAGATAGCTCTGATTGGCCCCCCCAAAAGCGGGAAAACCACTATATTCAATGCCCTTACTTCCGGGGATCACCCCACCGATAAATACGCCCCGCCTGCTGATGAAGCAAACATCGGGATTGTGCAGGTACTGGATGAACGCATCACGCGGCTCAGCGAACTATACAAACCTAAAAAGACCATCTATGCTAATGTGGAGTTCCACGATTTTCCAGGGATTTTTGCCCGGGAAGGTGAGAATCCGGAATCGGCGATTTATTCCGGAATCAAGAGCTGTGAGGCTTTTGTTCTGATTCTCAGGGCATTTGGCGATAGTGAATTGGATCAGCTTTATGGAGATGATCCGGCCCTGAAGGTCTTGAGTCACTTTGAAGATGAGATGATTCTGACCGATATGGTGATTGCCGAGAAGCGCATTGAGAAGATTGAGCTGGGTTACAAGCGCGGCGTGAAGACTCCTGCCATTCAGATCGAGGAAAAGGCTCTGCGCAGGATCATTGAGCATCTGCAGGCCGGTCAAAGCATCCGGGATCTGGATCTGGCAATCGAGGAGGAAAAGGCTGTGCGCGGCTTTCAGTTCTTTAGTGCCAAGCCGCTCCTGACTCTCTTGAATTGCTCCGAAAACTCGTTTAATGATCAGGAAGAAACCTTACAGGCAATCCGCAACCGTGGTTTTATGGCCGAGGTGATTGCCGGGAAGTTTGAACAGGAATTAGTGGGTCTGGAACCTGAAGAAGCCGAGCTATTCATGGCGGATATGGGGCTTGAGATGTCCATTCGTGATCGCCTGACCAAGCTCTGTTATGATCTTTTAGGAGTGCACAGTTTCTTTACTGTAGGTGAGGACGAAGTGCGTGCCTGGACTATCGAGAAGGGTACTAATGCAGTGACTGCTGCTGGCAAGATTCATAGCGATCTGGCGCGGGGTTTTATTCGCGCAGAGTGTTTCAATTATGATGAACTAATGGCGCATGGCAGCGAGAAAGTATTGCGGGAAAAGGGACTCTTCCGCCTTGAAGGCAAGGATTACATCGTGAAAGACGGAGATATTCTGAATATCCGGTTCAACGTTTAGGAGAGTAGATATGCCAGCCAGGAAAAGCATTAAGAAAGCCAAAACAGCCAGGAAACCAAAAACCGCAAAAGAACTTACAGAGCTGCAAAAACGGCTGATCTCCGCCGGTATCTCGCTGCTTTCACTGCTGGTGATTGTCTCTCTTTTGATGGGTTATCGCAGCATCTCCAGCGACATGGCAACTCTTAGACAAAACGGCAATTTCTTTAGCTGGTTTGGCACCGCCAGTGCTCAAATTGACAATCCGATTGGGGTGTTTGGAGCGCTATTTGGCTATGTCTTTATTTATATCTTTGGATACTGGCTGTCTCTGATCGGGTTTCTGGTCATTGGTGCGGTTTCCTTTCAGTACTTTGTGGATCCTGATGCTTTAGCTTCCAAGCAAAAAGGTTATTTGCTGGTGATCGTGCTGTTCTTCTTTCAGGCTTTGCTTTCGGCAAATCAGGATGGATTTTCACAAAGCGTGTTACCCCACGCCTTGTGGACTTTGTTATACACTTTGTTCAAAGCCACCGGAGCGCGCATTATCCTGATCGGAAGTATGCTGCTTTCGGCGATCCTGATCCTGGATTTTGGCAGAATCAAGCGCTGGCTTCAGGTCAGTTTCGAGGATCACGCCCGCAAGCAGGAAGCCAGTAAAAACAAGCAAAAGCCCAGCATCAGCAAAGAAATTATCGCCGAGGAGCAATCCCCCGATCCCAAACCTGTGATTCAGGATCATGTTGCCAATGCGGAAACCGCGCAAGCGGTGATCAAACAGGACTATGAAAGCTCTAAACCAGCTCCATCCAAATCCAGTAAAGCTATAGCTGAGATCGATTTGGATGATGATGACCGGGAATATTCCATGCCTTCGATAGAGGATTTCCTGGAAAGCCCGGTGAAGCTTTCGGACAAAGACCGCAAGGAGATCGAAACCCAGATTTTAGAAACCAGTGCCGTGTTGCAAAACAAGCTTGCCGAGTTCAATATTGAAGCTGAAGTGCGCAATGTCAATAT